>NZ_CP087114.1:1500000-1622500 GCF_022559585.1 Bartonella machadoae | reverse complement strand
CTGTTTTTAAATCTTAGCAGTTTTGCTGTCATTGCGGGTATCATAAGAAGAAGGGGATGAAGATAGTTTCTTATAAATTACACTACATCCATTCAAGAAAAACAGAAAAAGACAATCATTTGTACAGTCAGAAATGTTCTAGAGAAGCCAAAATGAGAGTTGAAGGCAAAGAAAATACTACGCGGTCAGGGGCAAACAATAGAGCGACATAGCAACTCAAAGAAATATTGCCTGTATAGTCTATAAAACAAACATAAGCACCACTCGTAATCTTGAATATGTGATAAAATCTATGGTCGTGAGAATTGCCAAATTTATTCGCAATATGGGGGCTATCTCTTGACAGTTCATTCCTCTTATACAACGCTCATATCTTTGTGCAAAAAACAAATTAAGATGATGCCGAACAAGAGAAAAAAGTGAACAAATGACTAAGCTTATAGGAGCTCTACGAGGATTATGCTTCCAAAAAGTGGACAAACGAGAAAGTCGATGTTTTGCCATACGTGTGATTATGACATATGTTTTAACAACTTAACTTCAGATCAGTGCGGAGAGCAACAATAAACAAGATATTAAGAACGCAGCAGAGAATGAGGGTGATAATGCGTGATAGCGCAGAAAAAGATACGATAATGAAAAATTAAAAAGTGTTGTCAACAAGCTTTGAAAATACAACTTGCCGCTTGCTATGTTGCTCATGCCGGTTGCAAAAAGAATTATTCTTATGAGAAAATGTTTGGGGTATTATATACACGAACAAAAAATGCTCCCATAAAACCAACCCATACAGATGTTCGTAGAAAAACAGAGGTTGGAATTCAATTATTGTGCGCTTCTTTCTCAATAACGGTCATGAATAAAATTTGTTATCAGGGCGTTTTACTCACCATTGGTTGAACCATGAGTTCTAAGATGTAAACTGAAAGGGCATGTGCGGCATTAAAAGTCAGGCGCGCATGGCGAGGTTTGAGATTGATCTTTTTGAAATTTTCTTCTGAGTGGCCGTGCGCTGCCCCTTTTTTGTTTCTTAAATTCATAGTCCCTTCCACAATTTTGTAGAGACCGGATACTATCATTTTTAAGTCCCTTACATCCAGATCTTGATTTTTTAGTTTTTCTTGTTTCATATCGCTAGGGTGGATTTCAGCGTTAGTAACGACTGCCTTCCATAAAGCGCGTAGCGTATAGGCTGTATCTTTATAGGAGATAGCGTAATGGTCAAGATAAGCTTTACAGGATGCTTCCAATAGATTTGTTGCAAATAGAACCGCACTCCCTGGATCCTGTTCTATTTTTTCCAATGCCCTTTTTGCTTCGATTTCTACTGCTGAAAGCCCTTTCTCTGCAATACGCTTTTGGAGTTCTTCTATGGAGAGGAGGCCTAATTTAGTGATATATCCATCACGTTGATATTCAAAATCATATTCCTTTAATTTTTCTAAAACGGCATCTTTATCTCTTTGTAACTTTAGCATTTCAGCATACACTGATGGATGCAATTCAATTGGATCTGAATTATAGTATTCTTTTTCAAAAAAATCCTCAAGCAGTTTACCAAGGACCTCAAGTGGCTTATTGCATTCTTTATTGATTGTATGGAACCATGATGTAATTTTCTTTTCTTTTGATGCGTCTAGAATCTTAGAGGAAGCAGATAATCTAAGAAAACAATTCATCTAAGTCATAACGCCTATAATGATTTGGTAATATTTGGCCAAGAAGTCCAATGATTGCAAGAGGAATTTGTGATTTCATGAGAGAGACTTTTCAGAAAGGGTAATTACATATTTTATTTTTATGACAATATAAAACTTATAACATTATTCTTTGAGTAAAAGACTTATTATATTGTACTATGGAGAGTTCCATAATATTTTTTTAAACATCACACATTTTATTTTATAAAACGGCTCAGGAATATAGTGTTAGTTCTTATATCCACATCTTCTATCTGAAACAAAAAAAGCATATCATGCATGTTGAAAATTGCTGGAAATGAAGTGAGTTTATTTTATATCAAGAAAAAGCTCTATGAAAAACTTTCTAAAGCATAGCTTTGGAAGTGTTATTAGATCTTCCTTTTAATGCACACGTTGATCTTTTCTCACCTATCGTTTAAAAATCCTCCTTCAACAAAGGTGTGTTTTGATCTTACAAAATCTATAGTAAAGAGGCTTCTTCTCTTTGAGAGGTTGGTTTTGCTATATAGGTTTTCTTCATTTGAAAAGCTTTATTAACTTTGTAAGAAGATCTTCTGTTTCTAAAGAGCAGTTGCTTACGTTTTTATCTTCTAGCGTTTGCCATAATGTATCTACCACTTTAATCCCTCTTTTTTTTCTAAATAAGACCAAGTTCCAAAAGGTGTTAATGGATTTGTGAAAGGTTTTGGTATTTGAAATGACATGTTTGAGGATATCAGAAAGATTTTTAACACCAAATATAATTTCTGTATAAACAGAAAATGTAATAACAGCGTCAACAGAGCGTAAGAGTGATTAAAGTACTCGCAGAAATTAAATAATTGCGTGTGTTGCATTTATAATAGGGGTTAATCACGGATTTTTATGATGGGGTCATTATATGGTGAAACCTCTTCTTGCTAAATTCTACTTAAGGGGGCTGTTTATTGCGTATGGATGTTGCTAGAGATGTTGTAGTGGAAAGAAAGAGAAGAGAGGATGATAATTGTATTTTATCACGTTGTCCTTCTTAGAAGGTCGTTTAAAAATCTTGCAGTCTGTAAAGGTTTTTTAAAAGATAAAGACTATATTGTTCTTTTAAATTCTTGCTTCTTTCACTGTTATAATAGTGAGGGAAATGATGCTTTCGAATAATGCGTGATAACGCATAAAATATAGAATGATGAAAAATGAAGAGGTCATCCTTTCAAGCTTACTTTTTTGCTGCATTTGCAAGAGGGGTTAGGGAAAGTAAGGCGGTACTGAGCGATGCAATAGCTAAAATTTGCCACGCAGAAAGTCCAAAAATGTTTTGGTTATATAAGAGAGTGCCAAAGTAACTTCCCAATATGCCTCCAAAAGCACTCGAGAGGCTCATGATGCCAAATGTACTAGCAATTAAGCGTTTATCGATATTTGTGGTGTCATAATCAAGGCGTATATAGATAACAATTTCAGCAAAGGAAAACAGGATGATTGATAAGAAGAGGTAGAAATAAGAATGATCAAGAGCGTGGAGCAAGATAAATGAGAGTCCAAAAAAACAAAGGATAATATGAAAGGTTTTTTGGAGCTTTCTTTACAGGCCCATTTTGAGAGAGGGAGTTGGAAAAAAATTACGATGAGAGCATTTAAGATAAAAATAAAAGGAGCAGCATTTCCTCCAAAAACTTGATCACTAAACAGAGGTATGATGCTTTCAAGTTGGATGTAAAAAAAGGTAAACATAAACATAAAAAATGCAACACTGAGCATGGTTTTGTTGGTGAGTAATTTTCTAAAATCAGAAAAATTTATTTTGTCCAATGTTTTGCTATCAAAGCTTTCTTTTAAGGCACAGTTCAGAAGAAATAATAAAAAAAAGATCAATCCAACAAAACTAAATAAAAGAGAAGGAACCATTTTGAAAATCAACATTCCAATCACAGGGCCAATCGAGACCCCTATATTATTAAAGATGGATCTTGTTGCTAAAGCTTCTACTTTTTGCGCTATCGAGACGTTTCTCACTAAAAAAGATTTCGCAGCAGGAACGTATATACTGCTTCCTAGGCCAATTAAAATGCAAGAGAAGAGCAGGATATAAAAATTATCCGTAAAGCCAATGATAAGATAGCCTGGTATTCGTATTGCTAGACCTGAAAGCATTGTTTTTTTTACATGGACATAATCAGAGAGTATGCCACCTAAAAGAGAACCTGCCTTTTTGCACCAAAAAGCTATGTCGATGATGATTCCAACTTCTGTTGTTGTAAGAGAGTTCAGTTTATTCAAGTAAATTGCAAGAAAAGGGACCACCATAAATATTCCAATACTACTGAATAAAGATGTTATGAGGATGAGTTGTGTGCTTGCTTTGAAATGGAAGAGTGTACGTAACATGTTCGTTTTCCCCCGCATTTTCTTTAGAGAATGCATTTAACTTAAACAGAGCCGTTTGTGCATTTATAAACTATACAATATAATATGCCTCTTAAAAGTGTTATACCAATATAACCAATATTACAAAGCTGTTTGAACAAGACGATTAATACGGTCTCGTTGATTATCATTTTTTGCAAACTGAGGTATAAAATGAAAATTGTGGTTGCAAAAACCGCAACAAAGATTGTAGGGTCAAAGAATGATCCAGTACAAAATAGGGTAAAAAAATTAAGATAAGACCACAAGAGGAAGTCCTTCGAATTCCAAACTTATTCCAATCGTCTTTATAACATGTGTAAAAAAATTCGATATCAAAGATTGCGCGTCGATTCCCCAAAATACGGATAAGAAAACGTCTCCTCTATCAAAGCTGTGTTTTTAAAATAACATTCCATTTCAAGCCTAAAAAACTGCTTAAAATAAAAAAATCTACGCACCTCTTATACAAAAAGCTCGCATATTCTTTGGTAAAAAATAGAAAGAGCAATGAGGCCATAAAATCATCAAAAAGGCTATGGGTATATAAGTGATGAGACCGTGTGATCACTCTAGGTAAATACCAACGCATGAAGAGAGGAGCAGCTGGCAATCTTATCCTTAGTGGAGGATGAAGATTTTGCTGAATGTATGGTAGTACGTAAATCTACATAAAGAATATTCTTTCTCTGAAAATCATCTCTCAATAAAAATAAACTCTGACTGCTTTCATAAGATCAGTATATCAACTGATATTTGTTTGTATACCATTGTAAAAATTTTCTTTAATCAAAGCTTTTCCTGATAAAGAGAAGTGTAGAGTTATGGTGAGGATAGCTTTATGGTAGGCGGTTTTCTACGTAAAAATGCAATTATTTCTTTTTGCATCACCCCATAGCTCTTCTGTCACGTGAGATGATGTTTGCAAGTTGCGTAGTGTTATATTCTTTGTGCGTTCTCGATGGTGCAACAGCTCTTGCATTTGGAAACTTTCATTGGAGGCATTTTATTTCTTCCTTCAAGTGTTTTATATACACAGATCCCATTTATTATGTGCCAAAGGGTAGGTTTGAGTGCTTCAACGTAAACAGATTTAAAAGGAGAAAATCTTGCAATATTCAGATTCTTATTCAACATGAAAAAAAGATTAATTATTATCATAAATCAATATGTTGCTCTGTTTGTCTGATGATCAGACAAAAGGCGGAATACCGAGGGCGTTTGTGAGGCTATTGGTGTGAAAATGAGGTACAATTTTCTACGTAGCAATGCAGAGATAGTCAGTATTGAGGATTTTAGGAGATCATATCTGTAGCTGGGACCGTAGGAGCTTTGTTATTGTGTTTAATGGATCTAACCCGCATTGAAAAGCGTGCTTATCCCTATGGATATTTCTAAAGACAGCATTAGAAAATTCCATACTTTAATAGATTTTTAGAGGGGGTTAATGGCACAAAAAAATCATAAAATAACAAATTACGCACGTTACTGGAGGTATTCAATTTTAGAGCTTAAGGCGCTTGTTGATACAGCATTCTTTCATAAAAATGATGGAGATTCCAGTATATTGGTATGCTTCTACAGTGGCAAATATTTTATTGTCTATTGCTATTGCAAATATTCTTGATCAGACTTGCAAAAAAATCGCTTATAAGATTATAAATCGGAGCTGTTTTCTTTGCGCGATAGGAAGAGTGCTAGGCAAAACAGTAAAAATGTAGAAATAGAGAATATGAAGAATATAATATATGTTTGACTTAGGGAAAGGTCTTCTTCTGTTAGAAGATGGATTAAAAAGCCAGCGAATATACCTCCCAAGGCTCCACCTATTTGCTGTAATATGCGTGTGATAACTGCTGTATCTTTGACGTATAAGCTATTGACATATTGGATAGGAGCGGACAAGCATACAATGGTGACGATACCAAGTCCGATGCCTCTTAGCAAGAAGCCTAACCCATCCATATTTATGTTATAGCCAAAGCATAGTAATCCAAAGCTTGATATCACTAAACCAATTCCGATCATGAAAAAGGAAGATTTTTCTTTCCATTTTTGATAAATAAATTTTCTGCCAATCCATGCTCCCACTCCTTGCAAAGCAAGAACTGCACCAATGATAAGGAGGCTATTGTCGTGACTTCCTTCTATAACAATGGCTATTGGGAAATAAACAAGGAAGCTATAAAAAAGAAAGGAAGCGATAAGCCCCATTATCATGAGTAATGTGTAGCGCGCATTTTGAAATCCACTAAAGACGATGAGTTTGTTTTTTGCTTTCTGATTAGAAACAATGAATAATAGCAGAGAGAGTACCGCTATAAGGGCTATGATAGAGAAGGAGTGGTTGTTGTTTATATTTCTGGCTTCTGTGAGGTAAAAAAACGAAATGAGAGATATGGAAAACGCTAAAAATGCAAATAAGTTAAATTTTGTTTTTGTTGTTTCGTTGCTCTTTAAATGTTTTGCTCCAAGGGTGAGTGCCAATAAAATAAGCGGAATATTTATAAAAAACAACAAACGCCAAGATACATACTGAGCAATTGAAGCGCCTACCAGTGGATCAAAAGCAGGAGCAAAAACCGTTGGTACGGCTATGGTGCCCATGGCTTGGCGCACCCGTTCTTGCCCAAATTGTAGGGCAATGATGGTTTGGCTAAGGGGCAGCAAAAGGCCTGTTCCAAAACCTTGAAGGATACGGGCAGAGAGAATGGTTGGAAAATTATAGCTTAATCCTACCCCTAATGAGCCAAGCATAAAAATGAAGTTTGCAAGGAACCAAGTTTTTTTGATACCTATTCTTGCTTGCACAAAAGCTGCTATCAACAGTCCTGGCACGGTGGCTAGAAAATAGGATGTTACAATCCACTGTATATTATTTTCCTCTACCGAAAAATAATGCGCAAGATCAGGAAGGATGACATTGACAATGCTTCCGTCTAGCAAGGGAAGTATGCTGGAAATAATGACGGTATATATCACATACCATTCTGATTCAGTATAGGAATCTCCCTTTAGCATGACTATACTCCCTTCAAGATATTATTTAAAATATCCGTCCCGCTTCATGAATCACCAAGCCTTAAGAATGAAGACATGTTGGTGATGGTCTCGTCTCTCATGTTGGGACGAATGTGATTGGAAGTGCTGATGGCCCTCTTTACTATAACCCCTCCTTCTCTAAAACGAATTTATCACCCAAGCTGATCTCAATTAATTTGTCAAGGAGTCTATTTGCTGTCAATTCACTCTGATGAGAGCAAAAGCATAACCTACACGAGAACATGCTTTCTCCAAAGGCTAAATGGTTGGTGATCCTTATAAAATCCGGTCCTGTTTTACAAGCCTGTTTGCATTCTGGTATAAAATTATTGGGGGCTATAAAAACATCAGTATCACGGTTAGCAGCTCCTATCATGCAAAAAACCAGTGAATTAGCCGGTAACGAAGCTCATGCGAATTCCATCGCTTGATTGATCTGGCGCGGTATAAGCTGAACTGGAGAAGTCAGGCGCAATGTTTCTGCGATTGCATCGCCAAGAAGTGTCCACTCTTTTTGGATTTTTTCCAATTCTTTCGGGTTTGTGCGTAAATGGTAAAAAAGATAAGCTAATGCCTTATCAGCAGGCTCTATGGCAGCCAATAACATGTTAAAGACGAGCGCAATTTTTGCAGAGTTGCTATACTGTTATCATCATTTGTTTTTTTGATATAAGAGAGATATTAAATTTTCTAATGCGTTTGGGTCCCATTTTTCTATAAGGAGCGTTAGATAAGAAATTATCTCTTTGCTGCACCATAAACTGAATTCTTTTACCTCTTCTGATTGCTGTAGGCTGGTGACAAAAAACATTCCCTCTTGTCTATAGTAATATATCCTTAGCTCTTTAGAAAATAAAAAATGGAGAGCCTATGGAAGAGAGTTGTAAACCAAAAACTCTTAATCTTATGGTTGAAGAAGAACAGTCTTTGCAAAAATGCTTTGATGACAATGCCCATATGTTTTTCTATGGTATTTGAAATACACGGAATGATGCAGCATATAATGCTGTTTAGTGAGCTGATAATAAGAATGAGTCCTCTTATTTTTATAATTTTCCCACAAGCTAATTCGGCAATATTGGTGTTGATGGTCGCAGTTTATAAAAAGTTTTTGGAAGTTAATTCTTGAGGACTGAGTCATTTGCTAAAGTAATTATAGAAGCTGATATATAGCTGTGCAATGATGGGATGCATTTGATGTCTACAACCGTGGAAATGTAGCAGTGACAGTGGATTGCAGTATTTAAGAAAAGCGTAGTGTATAGAGTATAGCAGCAAAATAAAGAGTCATTTTTGTGTCGACTTTTGAGGGGCAAGTGATGGTCAATAAGTTAGAGAAACAGCGAGGCGATAAATGAATTCATATCAGTTCAGAAAAACATAAAAAAGCCAGAAAGAAGGTGTTATGAAAATTGAATTAGTGGTGTTTTTTGCAAGTCTTTGTTGAGTGATAGACAATGAAAAAAGACAATCAATGTCATATATAAAGAACATTCACAAGATTCCTCTTTTTTAAGTGAAAAACGAGAATGTCAAAAGTAGAGGGATTTTCTTATTAAAGTGTGAGAATTTATTCATAGAGAATAAAATGAAGCGAATATTGAAATTGTTGAGCGTAATAGCCTTGATCATTCTATCTGGCTGTTACTTAGAAGAGCCTTCTCAGACAGCTGTAGATGTATGGGAAAAACCTGGTACTGATAAGTTGGAAGTAAAAAAAGCATTGTTAGAATGTGGAATGCAGAGCTTTTCTGATCTTTCTTGGGAAAGCGGCTTGAGCCTTCATGAAAGAATCAATAATGAGGCGTCCGGTGATGCATGCATGATACAAGCAGGTTTTCATCATAAATTAGGAGCGATGAATTGGTGTGAGAAGTATAAAGCTGATAATCTTCCCATTTGTCAACCGGATGCTGTTATTCCTCAGCGAAGTGTTATGAAGCGTTTGAATAGTCCTTATTGTCAAGAGAATAAAGACCAACCAGAATGTCAGCCTTAAGTTTTGCGGCTGTTGATCTAATCTTCACATCCTTGCTTTCGTATGTATGCAGCGGCATTATTTTTTGTGTTCTATACCAATGTGAAAATGTTGACAAGTTTATGAGTCTTCTTATCGTAAACAAACTCAAAGGGGGAAGAGGAGGGAAAATCTTGAAGTTATTGGGTATGGATTATTAAGTGTTATTGGAGATGTGAACAACTTTCTCCATAAACTATAGCACTATAGAAAGGCTTTGGATTTTGATAGGGTTACAATTGAAGTATTCTTACAATGTGATGGGATATGATTTAGCTTTCTTTCTGAAGAGATGAATGTGTACGCAAATTTGTTTCGATTTATCAGTGTATAAGTAATGTAGGATTTCGATACAAATTATAAGATTCAAAGAAGCTTTCCTGTTCATTACCTCTACGCAGTGAAGAGTTTCTAGAAAAATTTATAATAGCAAAATGTCAGTAGTTTATGGAAAATATAGATACATTTTGTGTAATCAATGCGAGAAAAAACGCCTGTGAGTTGATAAGAAATTATTAAGAATAATAGAAAAATTAATAAATAAAAAATCCTTTTAACAACTTTATCATATTATCTTATTATGTTCAAAAATAAATAGATGAAGTAAAATACCAATCAGGTCATGAGCAAAATAAAAACATTTTGCTCTTATGTTGATTGGTGGTTTATTTAGGTGTTAAAACTTGATACGTAAATTGAATATTGACCTTGATATGTAAGAAATTTTCAGATGTTCATTTGCTATTGAAGAGATGCATATTTTTCCATTTTCCGCTGATTTTATTTTTTCTAGAAGCTGCTTTATAGCGTTTTTCTTGATCAGTATAAGATTATTAAAGATGATTTTTGGATAATTTTTATTACAGTTTTTAGTTGGTATTTGAAATAAATTTTCTAAAAAGAATAAGAAACATTGACTTTTTTATTACAGCCTTACATAAAATACAAAATGTATAATGCTTATATGTATACGTGCAATCAGGTAAGCTGCAAACACCCTTTTTTGCCTAGATTTTTGTTTTTGTTGAGAAAAAAGAAAGTAAAAAAATGATAATTAAAATATCCAAAAATCACTTATATTCGTGTGTTTTTATTGGGATTGTTTTTTCTTTTTTGTCAAATGTAAAGGGTGTTGAGGCGCGTTCTCGTTCGTCCGTGTCACTTTCGTGTCATGAAGGCAAATTACCTTATAGATGTGGTGATGGTATGAAACATACGATCAGTGATCTAACGTACCAGTTTCGTATATCCTCTGAAGAAAAGAACGGAGATGATCATTCTTTTATGTCGTCTGCTGCTATAGGAGCACAAAAGCCAAATACAATTGTCCAAGCAATGCGTGTGAAAGTTGAAGAGACTGATAATAGGGAAGATACTTATGGTGTCATTGCCGAGCAAGGGGGAAAAGTTATTTTAAGCGATTCAATTTTTAAGGGCGTTGCAACAGGTCTTAAAGCTGAGGGTGGGGTGATAGAGGGAGAGCGTGGAGCAATTGAAGTTACTCGGGTAGGTGTTTATGCAGAGAAGCAAGGGGCATCTGTTGTTTTAAAGGATGCAAAAATTAAAGTAGAAGGTCAAGATATCGATCAGAGGACAGCTCTTTTCAGTGGTGTTGATGCAAATATTAAAATGACGGGTGGTTCAATTGATGTGCAGGATGCAGCAGCACTTTATGTAGGAACAAACGGGAAAGCAGCTTTAGAGGGTGTGACCATTACTTCAAAAGGTAAAAAAACGAATAAAGAAGATGCTATTGTTCATGCAGTTTTAAATGTAAACCAAAACGGTTCTCTCTCTTTAAAGAATAGCAATGTTGTTGCTACCGATGTTAGCGGTTTGTGGATCGGATTGGATGCGAATGCGCAATTAAAGAGAGAACAGGAAGGGAATATTTTAATTTCACAGGTTAATATTGAAGATTCAAAGATCACGCTGATAGGTAACGAGACTGGTATACACTTTGATATGGAACAAGAAAATAATGATCACGAACAAGGAATTGTTTTGTTGAAAAAGGCAAGTTTTGAGGTTCCAGATGGTACGGCTATTCATAGTCGTAAGAGTAGTGGTTATATTGGTGTATCGGCAGGGACAAAAATCTCTGGGGATTTGTTGTTAACGGCTGAAAAGAAAGCTTCTCTGGCAGTGTTAGTTGATTCTTCTTCTCTTATAGGGGGGACACGCGTTGCTGATGATTCATTTGCTGAACTTTATTTGACAGGAAATTCAAAATGGATTCTCACAAAAAGGAAAGCAGTAAATTTGCAAGATTCAGAACGTATAACTTCATCGATTTCGTTTGTAAAACTTGCTGATAGTGTTATTACTTTCGAAACTCCAACATCTCAAGAGTATCAGACGCTTCGTATTGGCAATGGGGGAAAGGAAGTTTACAGTGCGCAGGGGGATGCGCATCTTTATCTTAATACATATCTCAATGGCGATGGTTCACTCAATGATCAAAAGACTGATCGGCTTTTGATTGATGGTGATATTTCTGGAAAGACAACAATTCATGTGCAATTTATCGCAGAAAATAAAGAGAGTGAGGCAGGCAACGGAAATACACACAGTATTTCGCTCATTCAAGTTTCTGGAAAAGCAGCAGAAGATTCTTTCCAGCTGAATAGCCCTTATATCACATGGGGAGGTTTGCCTTATCAATACTATCTTCATGCCTATGGTCCAAATTCTTCACTTGGGAATGCACGTACTGATCAAAGATTAGTAGAAGGTCATGACAATTTTTGGGATTTTCGTCTCGAAAGTAAATATATCCAACCTGTTCCAGAGCAGCCTGTTGAACCAAGAATAAGAGAGGTTGTTCCACAAATTCCAACTTATCTTCTCTTGCAGAATGCTTTGTTTCATGCTGGGCTGATAGATATCAGTAACCAAAATAAGCGGCTGGAGATTATGCAATCTGTTTCTGATGAATTCTTAGAAACGAATAAAGATTTTGCTTTATTTGTTCAAGGTTATGGTGGAAGTTACCGTTATGTTTCAGATCTTTCCGCACTTGAATATGGTTATGGAGGCAATCTTGATTATAATGCTATAGAGGCAGGCATTTCATTGAAGACGACTGAAAACGCATATAGTAAAATGTCTTTAGGGATTATGGGGACTTATGGAAAGCTTTCTTTGCGCCCTCAAGATGTTGAGCAAAGTCAAAAAAGTGTATTTCATAAATGGTCAATGACAGCATATTGTCGTATAGAACATGATACGGGTTTTTCTGCGAATGGACTTTTATCCTATGGTCTGTTTAAAGGTGATGTCTTTACTGCTGCAAGAGGTAAGACGGCGTCATTAAAAGGAACACCTCTAAATGTTTCTTTGTCTGCTGGTAAAGCATTTATGATAGGGAACAGGGGGCTTGTTTTTGATCCGCAGGCACAAGTTATTTATCAACATCTCCAGTTTGATAACGCTCGTGATATTGATCACTTTGATATTGAAATAGGAAAATCTGATCAATGGGTGATGCGCGTTGGTGGGCATTTAACCAAAACCCTTGCCGCTTCTCAAGAAGATCGCCTTACCTCTTTTTATGGAAAACTTCATTTGACGCATAGTTTTGCAAGAAAACAATTTGTGCGTTTTAAAGATGCTTTTCCGGTAGGTTCTTTTGGTTCTTCTTTAGAAACGGGATTTGGTATTCATGCAAAAATGTCTTCAAAGATTGCACTTCACGGCGATTTAATCTACCAGCATAAACTTACTAAAGGTGGTTTTTCTGGAATTCGTTTTTCTGGTGGGTTGCGTTATAGTTTTTAATCTAATCTCTTGAAAAATTGTTGATGACAATGAGAGTTTTTGTGTCTTTGTAATTTTAAGATAGAAGCGTACAATATAAATAGAAAATATAAGATGTATCGCGTTCATGAGAAATTTGGAAATGTTATTCTATAATGTTTTTGTTTTGTCTTTAAAGTGTTTTGTATTCTTTAAGTGAATTTAAGAAACGTTGTACGTGAAGGAAAAATCAAAGAGATAAGAGTGAATGTCACTCTGAAATTTTTTTAGATTGGTTGTTTTTGAGAGTTTTTGCCGTTACATCAACTTGTAGAGTAGGTTTCTATAGAAAGAATTTAGAAAAATAAACATAATCAATATGTTATATATTTTTATTTTTTGCTATTCTTTAATGTCTGCTTTAATTTTTCAGTTTTTATAAAGCTTTTCATGTATAAATAAGAACAGAAAAGTGACGATTAGTGTTAATGTTTTACTTAAACATCAACAAACTGCTAATATACAAAATGGTTACCAAACAAAGGGGGCTTGAAAACATGATTGTAAATGCAACGCTCAGATTTTTAGTGTAAGTTGGTTGGTTAAATAAGTTCCTAAAGGAGCGGACAGAGAGCTAAAAGAATTGTACGAAACAACATGTAGTAATCATCGCAACCAACCGATCATAGAGGGATTTTCTGTGTGCCATAACAGCGCCGATAGTTCTTGCATTGAGACGATTTATTAGAGGCATTTTACTCCTTTCTAAACGGTTTCTCCCCACACACCAGCCCTGCTTATGACGTGCAGAGACATAGTTTCACTTGATTCAACATAAGAGGATTTGAGATGAGAGAATCTTACAATATTCGGGAGTCTCATTCAACAGGCAAAACAGTAAATTATCATTATAAATCAATGCGTTACTCTAATATTGTAGGGTAGTTAAGAGAAAAGGACGTCTTTCAAGAGTAAAATCACCATGTGAAGTGTGTTGATCAATTAGCATTAGAAACACGTACCAAGCGCTTTGGTTTAACGCTACAAGAGGCAAAAAATCTACTGGCTGGTAATCTATATCGGGTGGCTTTTTTTGCTAAGGCGTGCTTACTTAAGAGCAGTATGACGCAGCGCAACAATATCTCCAGATAAGAAACGACTATCTTTGTGCAAAAGGCTTGTCAAACGCTATTTATGATGAAATGGCATCTTTTTCTGATGATAAAGCAAGAGATAAATGGGGTGAATTTACTACAGAGCGGTTTTTAAACATGTAAGAGGTACTAAAAGAAGCATAATACTTCTATAGACAGTATAATTTCTATGCAGCAATGGCAGTACCTTGTTATAGAAGATTAAACTCTACCATATCTTGTAAATTCATTGCGCGTTGCCCTTAATGCGCTTCAGAAGTATTTTTCACACAATTGTGGAATTGTTTAATTATAAAATAATTACGGTATTCTGTAAAAATAGTGGTTACTTATTCTTAAAAAAATTTTCTGGAAAAATTGATGATTACTATCAGTCCTATTAGAGCTAGTATGAACCAGAATATTTTTACTATCGCTTCAAAATAATATATCATTATAAGGATTAAAGCGGCAATTACTATAATTGCTCCTCCAATGATTGGGGACGATCCTATAGCTAAAAATATACCAAACAATACACTACAGAGCATAAGCGGCATTACAGAAGTATAAAAAGCCATCTCTTTAATATCTGTCAGCCCACATTCAGCAATTAGTTTGAATGTCAGGAATAATGCCGATCAATTTATAACAACTAGAAGCACTGAAAAAGCACCTGCTTTATCTTGTAGGTCGTGTTCCATGAGATCATAATTAAATACTACGATGGAAAGAACAATTGAAGCCAATGTTGGAAACAATAGCACACTACAAAGTGCAATAATTTTTTCTCTAGTTTTCCCTATTATGGTAGCAGCGCCCACAGCACCGGCTACTGTCAAAGCGCTTACTATAAAAAGCACTATAAATAGTATTGTATTCATCATTTTTCACTTTTCGATTATTTGCTATTTGAAGTACTTTAACAGCTTCCTTTTGATTATATCAATATGTGTTATTTTGATGTTAAAAATGTGTTACAAATCATATTTAATGACAATCACGGCACTGGTCGTAATGTGTCTAAATGAGAGGAAGTGCAGCATAAAATCCCTGCAAATGCGGGTTTCTTTATTATCGGGAAGGAGTATTTTATGACATCAGAAAATACAGAGCTAACTCCATCAGTTCAAAGAAAATGGATACTGCCTAGAGTAAGGATGGGTGCGTAAAAGGTATACCAAACAAAATAACACGCATTTTAAAAGAGGCAATGATGAGGGATGCTGAGAATGCTGGTAACACGGATGAAAAAAATAAGAATTTTTTTGTTCGTAATCTCATTTGAAGAGATCAAAATACAAAATGCTAAAGCCAATTACAGGACATAACGGTATAAACACAATGAGCGTGAATATCTTTTGGGTCGAGAGTATTGTAACGATAATCCTATAATAACTGTAAGCTTTATGTGTTGGAAAGTATGCTTATCTTGTGAATTTATAGTGTGACATTCTTAATGCTCCTCAAAAGCATCGAAAAAATCAGAAATTATATCGTAATATAACAAGAAAATATTCAAAAGATAACTGGCTGGAAAACTATTTATAATTTGTATTGTAGCCATATATGTTACGGAAAATATGAGCCACTCTATAGGAGAAGAAGGCCAATCGTGATCTTTTTCTCCGTTATAAAAATAATCATATAACCATTCCATGTGAACTGAAACTTCGTTTGAGTATAGAGGGGTTTCATTTGAGTCTATATAGAGAGGAGAAGAGTTATACGCATTCTCAGGAATGCGATGAGTGATTTTCATATTTGGATAATATTTGGATAAAAATTAAGCTCTTCTAATTTACAAATGCCGACGTATAACATTGGTGCGCTAACATATATTATTAGTGCAATGACGAATAAAGCTATTTTTTGAAAAGGTGACATTAATATCAGACCTGTTGTTACTCATTTATTTTTCTCTCTATAATCGATTCCCTTTACGTGTATCAATATGTGTTATTTTGGTGTTAACAATGTGTTGCAAATTGTGTTTAATAACATGTGCGGCACTGGACGTGTTGTATCTAAACGAGGGGAAATGCAGTGTACAATTCCTGTAAATTTGGGTTTTCTTATGATAGGGGGAGTATTTATGACATCAGAAAATACAGAGCCAATTCCACCGGTCAAAAGAAAATGGATACCAACGAAAGTCGGTCAAGGGTGAAGGCATTGTTCAAAACAATTAATGCTATTTAAAACCAATCATTTGATGGAGTTTATACGGTCTATAGTTGTTTGGATAAATGGGGGTGTCTGTATGTATGTACAAAACAAAGGTTACAAAATTAAGATTCATAATATAATGAATATAGTTCTTAATGGTTTTATTCATAAAGAAAAGTTTATAAACTTTCTTGATGGATCATTTAGTTGGTTTTCATTATATAAGCATATTTTTTAATGATTTTTTATTTTTATTAAGTTGAATAAAGTATGAATTAGTATTATATTTATAAAATTAATTAAAGTTATGATATTATCTATAATAAGTTATATTTAAATTTTTATAATTCATCTTTTTTGTATAGTATATTTTACTATTCTATTAAAAATATGTTATTATATTAATAAGTTTGGTTACAATTGCACTTTTTATAGTATGTAATTTTTTATTTATAAATTTATTTAAATATACTTAATATAATAATATTTATTGATAAAATTATGTTTATATTTTTGGATAAAGATGAAAAGAGTAAATGAAACAAAGAGCCTCTCTTTCAATAAACAGATTTCATAGCTTCATTTGATATTATAAAATAAGTTGAGAGTCATGCAGATGTTGTTGCTTATCGGTGATAAAACGCACATGATTGATAGGATAGAAGGTGACAAAAGTCTGAAAGAATGTTTGTCTGTAATTTGTATCTTCTTACCAATAGCTAAAAAAAAATAATAAAAGAGATCAGAAATGATGAGAAAAGAGTGGGAATTTATAATAAAAATTTTTTATTTGCCATTATTGCTACCGCTTTTGCATTGAACAATGCATTTATTGCAGGGGTAATTCATTCTAAAATTTCATTGAAAACCCCATCGATAACTTTTTAATTTGTTATTGAATGGCTGTATTGATGTATAATAAAAGCATCTGAAATAATAAAATAGGATAACAATCTTCTCACTTGAGAGAAAAAACTGATTGTTTAAAGATCAAATAATCTATGCATACCAATACTACCTTTAAATTTTCTTTTTTCAAAAACTGATATGTCAATTGATTTGCAGTTTTTTATATCTTTTCTAAGCTGAAAAGATTTCCCTGTTGATTTTTATATCTATAAACTTTGGCCAACTTAAAAAATAATACCAATGAAAAATTATATGGTACCAAAATTTTAGGATTATTCTAGATTTCCTTTATGAACGGAAAAAGCATTACGTTTAAAATGACAAATATTTGCAAAAAAATGCTTTTAACATGCGTTGTTGCGTTTCTTTCTGGTTTACAATTTTTTTTATCATTTTATCTTAGTGAAAAGGTAAGGTGTCTTATCTTTTATCTCAAAAGGGTGGAATTATACGAATGTCAAAAAAAGTTATGATCGTGGAAGATAATGAACTAAATATGAAGTTATTCCGTGATCTTGTAGAGGCGAGTGGCTGTGAAACAGTTGAAACGCGTAATGGTCTTATGGCATTGGATTTAGCGCGTTCATCAAAGCCTTCTCTTATCCTTGTCGATATCCAGTTACCAGAGGTCTCAGGAATCGACGTTATTAAACAATTAAAAGAGGATGAGGAACTGAGATCTATTCCTGTTATTGCTGTAACCGCTTTTGCTATGAAAGGGGATGAAGAACGCATTCGCGCCAGCGGATGTGAAGAATACATGTCAAAGCCTATTTCTGTTCCTCATTTTATCGCAATGGTCAAGCACTTCTTAGACTGAGGTTTTGTTAGCTAATGATAGAAAAAAGACTGAAAAGCTTCTAACATAACTAAAATTGTAAAAGTCTCTTTGAACAAGTGTACGGATACATTTGAAGAAACAAAGGAGAGATTCTAAAGACTGAAATCGAGCATACAAGGTTTTTTAGAGCAATTTTTTGTTTGTTTTTCTCTAAAAAGAAATTTGTTGTTTTGTATTTTTGTTTTTTCCTGACAGGTGTCAATTGATCGCGACGTTCTCTTAAAAAAATCTGCTTTAGGAGAGCAAAAAAGCCCCGTTTTGACGGGGCTCTACAGAGTGCGTAAAAATTAAAATTAGCGTTTTGAGAACTGGAAAGAACGACGTGCTTTTGCTTTACCATATTTTTTACGTTCAACAACACGGCTATCACGAGTGAGAAAGCCCCCCTTTTTCAAGATTGTGCGAAGTTCTGGTTCGTAATAGGTTAGAGCTTTAGAAATGCCATGGCGTACAGCACCAGCTTGTCCAGAAAGACCACCACCTGCAACAGTTGCAACAATATCAAATTGTGTATCCCTGTTTGTTGCAACAATTGGTTGACGAAGAATCATTCTTAGAACAGGACGTGCAAAATATTTGTCGAATTCTTTATTGTTAATGGTAATTTTTCCAGAACCTGGTTTGATCCATACACGCGCAACGGCATCTTTACGTTTTCCTGTTGCATAGGCACGTCCTTGTGCATCAAGCTTTTGCACATGAACCGGAGTAACATTTTCATGGGTTTCTGTAATACTTGTTACAACGTTAAGCTCAGAAAGAGAATTAATTTCAGCCATAATCAAGCAGTCCTTTTATTTTTGCGGTTTAAAGCACCAACGTCAAGAGATTCGGGCTGTTGTGCTGCATGCGGGTGTTGGCTTCCAGCATAAACACGTAGATTTTTCAATTGGCGACGACCAAGGGAGCCACGAGGAAGCATGCGTTCTACGGCTTTTTCAACAACACGTTCAGGAAAGCGACCTTCAAGAATCTGACGTGCTGTACGTTCTTTGATTCCACCAATATAGCCGGTATGCCAATAATATTTTTTGTCTGTATATTTCTTGCCGGTGAGAGATATTTTGTCTGCATTGATGACAATGACATTGTCACCATCATCAACATGTGGTGTAAATGTAGCTTTATGTTTGCCCCGTAAACGGTTAGCAACGAGCGTGGCTAGACGACCTAAGACAAGGTCTTCTGCGTCAATAATAACCCATTTTTTCACCACTTCAGTTGGCTTTTGTGAAAAAGTTGCCATAGAAGTATCCTTTATTGAAACCCTTTGAGGGGATTTTGTTGTTTTGCGTTGAAAACTGTTATCATAGCGAAATATTTAACGCGTATTATTTGCTCTGATATAATGTCTTTCGAATTGCGTCAAGAGAAAATAAAAACTTAATAAAACAGTATCTTACAATTGAGGTATTATAATACCATGCGCTAAAAGGTACTCTGAAAGGTGCTTATGCATATTTTATCGTAAAATAGACGTTGCGAAAGAGTGCTTTGTTTTGAACATCTGATTGTCTTTCATTGTCTTTCATTGTAAGAGTAAGGCGTGATGCAGCAGTCTCGTTATTTTCTCAATGTTAAATCTTCTGCTTGTGGGCAAGCTTGGTTGGATGCTCTTGATATTCAAGGGATAAATAACGCGCGTGCGATTTCTCAAAAATTTGGTTTTCCAGATGAGCTTGCTCGCGTTCTGTCGGCAAGAGATGTGGATGAATCTGAAGCGGTTACTTTTATCAACCCAACATTGCGTACACTCATGCCTGATCCAGAAAGTTTTGCCGATCTGCAATGTGCGGCAGAGCGCATCGTTAAGGCTATTTTAGAGAAAGAGAAGGTTGCGGTTTTTGGTGATTATGACGTCGATGGTGCCTGTTCATCAGCACTCGTAGCGCGTTTTCTGCGTTGTTTGGGTGTGGAAGTAAAAATTTATATTCCTGATCGTATCGTGGAAGGATATGGGCCTAATGAGCAAGCAATGCGGATGCTCGTGCAAGAAGGTGCCAATCTTATTATTACCGTTGATTGTGGTGCAAACAGTCCAGAGGCAGTTAAAGCAGCAAGGCTTGAAGGCGCTGATGTCGTGGTTTTAGATCATCATCAAATGTCTGAGGTTCATCAAGAGGCTATCGCCCTTGTCAATCCTAATCGCCCCGATGATTTTTCTGGGCAAGGGCATTTGTGTGCTGCTGGCGTTGTTTTTGTTACGTTAGCATGGGTTAATCATTTGTTGAAGAAAAGGAAGTTGAGAGAAGATCTTCCTGATCTGCTCAGTATGCTTGATCTTGTTGCATTGGCAACCATCTGTGATGTTGTACCATTACAGGGGGTGAATCGTGCCTTTGTGGTTAAAGGGCTCCAAGTAGCACGCTCTCTGTATAATCACGGCATAGTGGCTTTAACAAAGGTTGCGCGGATAGGTGAACCGCTTAATAGTTTTCATTTGGGTTTTTTATTAGGTCCTAGAATTAATGCGGGAGGACGTATTGGCGACCAAGCTTTGGGAGCACGTTTGCTTAGCTGTGAGGATAAAGAGGAAGCTGAAAAAATAGCAGAACAATTGAATCAACTGAATCAAGAGCGTCAAGAGATGGAGAGTATTCAATTGGCGCAAGCAGAATCTTATATTGATTCTCTTTATCAAAATCAGGATACGCCTCTGTCACTTGTCATTGCGCATCAAGAATGGCATCCAGGTGTTATTGGTATTCTTGCATCTCGATTAAAAGAGCGTTTTTTTTGTCCTGTTTTTGCCATTGCTTTGAAAGAAGATGGAAGTGGCGTAGGATCGGGACGTTCAATGAGTGGCATAGATTTGGGAGCGCTTGTTCGTGAAGCTGTAACCTTAAATTTACTAGAAAAAGGCGGCGGGCATAGTATGGCAGCTGGGATTACAATCCAAGCGACAAAAATTGAAGCTTTTCGAAAATGGCTGGAAGAGAAAGTCTCTGTAATGGTGTCACAGTTGCGTGCTAAAAAGTCTCTTCGGATAGATGGGTGCCTTTCTGCTTCTGGTGTCAATAAAGAGCTTTGTGACATGATTGAAAAAGCAGGGCCATTTGGTTCAGGGAATACGACACCTGTTTTTGTTCTGCCTTCTCATCGGTTAGTTAATCTGTGTGAGGTGGGAAAGGGGCATCTTCGCCTTGTTATGGCTAATATTGAAGGAAATAAACTGCAAGGCATTGCTTTTCGTGCTGTGGGAACACCACTTGGTCATTTTCTTTCTGAAAATATTGGTGAAATGATCCATTTGGCTGGTAATCTCAGTTTGAATTATTGGAATGGAATGATTACTCCACAAATACGTGTTATTGATGCAGCAGCGGTTTAAGAAGGATATTTTTTGAAAATTAGATGTCTAGATTGGAAGCAAAAGTAGAATTTTCTTGTATGAAACGGAATCGTGCTTCTGGTTTTGTTCCCATGAGACTTTCTACGGTGTTTTTCGTTTCTTGCATTTCCACTGTGTCAATAGAAACGCGTAGTAATGTCCGTTTTTGAGGATGCATTGTCGTTTCTTTCAGTTGTTCGGCACGCATTTCACCAAGCCCTTTAAAACGGCCAATTTCGATTTTAGCTTTTCCAGTAAATTCCGTCTTTAGCAATTCGTCTTTATGGGTATCATCACGTGCATAAGCAACTTTTCCTCCTTGGGATATTCGGTAAAGGGGAGGAACAGCAAGGTATAAATGTCCCTGACGAATAAGATCGGGCATTTCTTGAAAGAAGAAAGTAATGAGGAGTGAGGCAATGTGAGCACCATCTACATCTGCGTCCGTCATAATGATAATGCGTTCATATCTGAGATCTTTTTCACGGTATTTAGAGCGTGTTCCACATCCAAGAGCAAGGATAAGATCGCTAATTGTTTGGCTTGCGTTCATTTTCTCATGTGCTGCACTGGCTACGTTTAAGATTTTTCCACGAAGAGGTAAAATGGCTTGGTTGGCTCTATTGCGTGCTTGTTTAGCAGAACCACCAGCGGAATCACCTTCAACAATGAATAATTCAGCACCAGCAGCACAGTTTTGGCTACAATCTGCGAGTTTTCCTGGTAGACGCAATTTACGGACAGCTGTTTTTCGATTTATTTCTCTGTCTTGGCGTCGTTTAACGCGCTCTTCGGCACGTTCAATAACCCAATCAAGAAGTTTTGTTGATTCTTGAGGAGAATTTGTTAGCCAATGATCGAAAGGATCGCGTATTGCATTTTCAACGATACGTTGTGCTTCAATCGTTGCTAATCGGTCCTTGGTTTGTCCAACAAATTCAGGATTTCTAATGAAGACTGAAAGTACGGCAGCTGTTGAAATCATGATATCATCAGAGGTAATGATAGAAGCGCGTTTATTGCCTATTAACTCAGCATAGGATTTCAGTCCGCGCAACAGAACCTGCCTTAGTCCTATTTCGTGCGTTCCCCCTTCTCCGGTAGGAATAGTATTACAGTAAGACTGTACATAGGCATCTCCACCATGCCAAGCAATAGCCCATTCAACGGAGCCATGATCATTACATTGTTTTGTTTTTCCAGAAAAAATTTCTGATGTTACGCGATATTCATCTTTTAAGGATGAGAGTAAATAGTCTTTTAGTCCATCGGGGAAGTGAAAAACAGCTTTTTCAGGAATATTTTTTGTTCCTTCAAGGAGGATGGGATCGCAATTCCAGCGAATTTTTACACCACCAAAAAGATAGGCTTTAGAGCGTGCCATCTTATAAATTTTTTCTGGATCAAAAGCGGCCTTTTCACCAAAAATTTTACTATCAGGATGAAAACGAACACGCGTGCCACGACGATTATAAACGTCTCCCAAATCTTCCAATGGAGATTGTGGAATACCGCGTGAGAAGCGTTGTCGATAAAGTTTCCGTTCTCTTGCTACTTCAACTTCCATATCATCAGAAAGAGCATTAACAACAGAAATTCCTACTCCATGGAGCCCACCAGCAGTTTGATACGCTTTTCCATCAAATTTTCCACCGGAATGGAGTTGTGTCATAATAACTTCAAGCGTAGACTTATCAGGCATTTGAGGATGATTTTCAACAGGAATACCGCGTCCATTATCTGTAACGGTTAAATAACCGTTTCTCTCTAAGCATACATCAATGAAGTCTGCATGACCGGCGACGGCTTCATCCATGGCATTATCAATAATTTCAGCAAACAAATGATGTAGTGCTTTGCTATCTGTTCCACCAATATACATTCCAGGGCGTAAACGCACAGGCTCTAAGCCCTCAAGCACGCGAATAGAGAGAGCATTATAGCTATCTTCTTGTGTATCTTTTGTCTTTTTTTTCGAAGCTCTTTCTTCTGAGTTCACGGGAGATTGCGGATTTTTTGCATTGGTATTTACCCGAGACTGCGCATTATTTAAAATACTAAAAAGATCTTTGCTGTTATCGCTCATAGCGTTTGATTATCCACCTCATAAAATAAAATTATTCATTAGAATAAATTTTATGCCTGTTTTTTATTTAAAAATCAATGCAGTTAGGAAACATCAATTGTTGGACCAAAAATTTGCTCAAATGCTTGTTTTAGAGCAATATCAATATCATCCATTGTTACAGGAACACCTAGATCAAGAAAGCTGGTTACGCCATGCTTTGTAATTCCACAGGGAATAATTCCTGAATAATGTGCTAAATTAGGATGAACATTGATAGAGACTCCATGAAAGCTTACCCATTTGCGCACTCGAATACCAATAGCCGCAATTTTATCTTCCGAAGCAATACTATTTTGTGTGTGTGAATCATTGGGCCTTTTAATCCAGACTCCAACGCGCTCTTCACGACGTTCTCCTGTTATATTAAATTTTGCAAGTGTTTGTATAACCCATTCTTCTAATGCGCTAATAAAAGCGCGAATGTCTTGTTTTCTGCGTTTGAGATCAAGCATAATATAAGCAATACGTTGCCCTGGACCATGATAGGTAAATTCACCACCGCGCCCAGCTTCATAAACAGGGAATAGATCAGGTGTTAGAAGATCTTTTTTATTGGCACTTGTCCCAGCTGTATAAAGTGAAGGATGTTCAAGAAGCCAAACCTGTTCACGGGCGTTTTTTACAAGAATGTCTTCGACACGCTTTTGCATATAACACAGTGCTTCAGGATATTCGACCAAGTTATGACTTATTTTCCATTCAACTGGTGGACTTCCAGGGCGTGTTTTAAAGTAATGCGGTAACTGATTACGATCAATATGTTTTAATTCATATTTCATGAGCAATATTTACGTTGATGTTCGCGTTTTTATTATAATCAGTAAAAGAAGTGCACAGTAAAAGATAGAAATTTTTATTAAAATGAAGATTATACAGTAATAAATTTCATTTTAAAGAAAATACACTCTGTTTAAAATTGACACGCGTTTTACCATCTTCCTGTTGCGCCACCACCACCAGATGAACCACCACCACCTCTGAAACCTCCTCCTCCTGGAGGGCCACCAAATCTTCCAGGAGGGTATCTACCACCGGTTCTTAAGTTAAGAAACCAAGGAGTGAAGATGATCCCCATCCAGAGATATTTCTGTGGACCTACTTTTTTTCCAAAAATCATTGCGAGAAGAGGTAAACCAAACACGATAAAAAGAATAAAAAACATGATTGTATTGGCTATCATTTGTTCTTTTTCAGCTTGTTTTCGTTGCGCTTCGACAATTTTAGCTTTTTCTCTCATTCTAAAAGAAAATTCAGAATCACTTTCTGTAAGAATGTTGATAATTGCATGAACTGCTTCAATAACACCTTTTTGATAATTTCCTTCACGAAAATTGGGAAGAACAAAGGTATTAATGATCACTGAAGAAAGAGCATCTGTTAGCACGCCTTCCAAACCATATCCCACTTCAATACGCATTTCGCGTTCATTCGGCGCGATGACCAATAATACACCATTATTAAGCTGTTTTTGACCTAAGCCCCATGTGCGGAAAAGGGCATTGCTATAGGTCTCTATATCATTTCCTGAAAGGGTAGGGAGAGTGACAATAACAATCTGATCTCCTGTTTTCTCTTCGAGTTCAGCCAGTTTTTCTGTTAGATTTTGTTTTGTTGCATGATCGAGCAAATGCGCTACATCGTTGACATAACCTGTGAGGGAAGGAAACTTAATCTGCGCGTAAGTGACACTTCCCAATGCGACAACCAAACAGAGAGCGCTTAAAAAAGCCCATAAGCATGGGAAAACATTGCGTTGCATAGGATGTCGAAATGACTTCATTAATGAAAATCGACCTTCGGTGCTTGTTGGTTATTGGTATCAATCGTAAAGGTTGGCATAGGTTTAGCATCACGAAACCATAGTTTTGCCCAAATCATCGTTGGCATTGTCTTGAGAGCCGTATTGTAGATGCGTACGGTTTCGATATAATCACGGCGTGCAACAGAAATCCGGTTTTCAGTGCCTTCTAATTGCGATTGCAGAGCAAGAAAATTCTGATTGGCCTTAAGATCAGGATAGTTTTCAACAACAGCCATAAGACGTGAAAGTGCGCTTGATAAATTGGCTTGATTGTCAAGATATTGCTTCATTATCTCTGGATTATTTAACATATCGGCATTAATGTTGACTTGCGTTGCTTTGGCACGTGCTTCAATAACATTTGTAAAAACAGCTTGTTCATGTGCTGCATAAGCTTTGACAGTCTCCACAAGATTTGGAATGAGATCTGCACGACGCTGATATTGATTAAGCACTTCACTCCATGCTGCATGTGCTTTTTCTTCATTTGTTGGTATTGTATTAAATCCGCAGCCACTTAAAAATGGTAAAAATGCTAAGAAAATAACAATTGAAAATTGCCTTAAAATTTTAGCCATAGAATGCGTAAGTATCATTGAAGTCGTTTGTCCATCTAGCATAAAAATATCTCCTCAGCTCTTTTATTCTTATATAGGATTTCGCTTACGAGTGAAAAGTCTTGTGAATTTCATAATATGTATTTTATGAATAAATTTATATTCTTGTAGGTTTTTATATTGTCTTATGTCTTTAAAGGGTTAAATTATATTAAAAGAATAATATTATCATACCACCTTATAAAATATTAATGTTTATTATTCTTCTTTTCTCCTCTTTTGGTGCAGGTGCGGCTTGTTTTTAAAGGTTATAATTGGAGAAACAGTTTTGGAAAATTTTAGAGGGGTGTGGAGATGAAAGTTTATATAAATTCCTTTCCAATTCACTTCTATAATGAGGGCGTATTTGTTTTGCTATCTTGCATTGCTTAAAAGAACAGTATCACGCTTGTTTGAAGGTATCACCATTGAGTCATGTGATATCTATGCATGTTATAAGCGAATTTACTGAAAACTTATGTTCGAGTTATAAACGCGATATAATAGAGGTGGATTCTCTTATTTTATCACACCAAAGGGCAATAGATATCCACGGCAAAGTTCTATTTACAGATCTCATACGTTGTTTACGTCATGTTTACTTTGCAAAAAAGAAACTTTAGCAAGGGACTATAGGTTAAGATTAGCTTGATCTTTTCGTGCTATTGAAAGTGGATTTTTTGATGCTGGAGGGGTGGTTGGAAATTATGATGATTAATTGCAATATTTTTTAAGAAGTTAAGGGCTTGTGGAAAGTCATTACGGCTATCGATAATTATGATCAACCAAAACGGAGACATCACAGAATTTATACGAGAACCTCTAAACGATGAAAAATTCTCCAAAGAGGATAAAACGAGTAGTGCCAGCGCAGTGATAGACAGCAGATGGAAGATTTTATACTGTTTTTAGAAGGGAGCAGTTTGGAAAATTCTGGCAAAAATCTCAAGAGGCTTAAAATGATCTTTGAAGGTTCTTTGAAAATCTTTTGAAAAAAGAAATGAATAGCAACTTTGTGATAAGTGACAATTGCCATTAGGTTTAAAACGCATCATTCGAAGAAGAAAACCACGCAAGAAGCAGCCCTATAGAAGAAAAGAGAGAAGATTTTAAAGAAGAGTTTTCATTTAGCTTTTCTTCTCAATGTATGTTGATACATTGGGCAAAGGAGCATTTTTTTATGTATGTCAGCAATTGTAAAGGGGAGCGCACATGACACAAAGCATCCAACTACAACGTGAAAAGTTTGACGGATTGGCTGATGATTATGATCGCTATCGTCCGCGCTATCCCCTCACCTTATTAAAAACTATGGTGCTGCCTTTAAAAGACAAAAAACATTTATCCATTGTGGATATAGGAGCAGGGACAGGGATTGCATTAGAGGGAATTGTCGAACTTTTAGGACATGAACACCGATATCATGCTATCGATGTATCGATAGATATGATTAAGCAGGGGCAAAGAAAGTTTCCCATTGTGCAGTGGTATCAAGGCCGGGCTGAAACTTTATTGCCTAAAATTGGCGAGGTTGATCTTGTTGTTGCAGCGCAAGCCTTTCAGTGGATGGATCGTCCTCAGTTGCTTCGTACTGTCTCAGAGCAACTGCGAGAGGGTGGTGTCATGGCGGTCATTCAAAACAATCGCGATTTTAAGCAGAGCAAATTTCTCGCTGCTTATGAGACATTGTTAGAAGAAATGAGCCCCCACTATTCCCGTTATTATCGTAATTTTGATTTCTTACAGGAAATGCGTGATGGTTTTGGGGGCAATCCAGAAAAGATTGTGTTGCATACGCACAATTGGACGATGACAATTCCCTCTCAAGCCTTTATTGGAATGAGCCGCTCCTCAACGCAAGTACAACGCGCCATTGCTTGCCACGGGGAAGAATATTTGCGAAAATTGGTTGCATTGATAAAGCAATATGAAGTGCAGGGACGTTTGGAGCTTTTATATCGCAGTGAACTCTACATCTATGCAAGATAACCTCTATGGTTATCACTTGAGAACGGCTTTATACCCATGTGAGTATAATAAACGACCGTTCAAATATTCTCAATTTTTAAAAGGTAGCGAACCAAAAGTTAACACGCTAAATCTTTGTAAAAAATCTTTTTAAAGAAGTCTTTATTCGTCATTTATTGGAAAGAAAAAACTGAAATTTTCTGTTAGAAACAGAATTGCTTTTAATTCTTAAGAGGATTTTTAGGCTTACACTCTTGGATAAAATCTTCCGCACGGATGTCTTGATGACATCGAAGGTCTTTTCGATATGGCTAAGAAATATATTGTGTCGAGAGCATTTCTCCTTTCTGTAGAGATTGATAAAAGTCTATTTTCGTGGGAATAGAAGAAAAGACTATTGGATTTTGTAATAAAAGCATAAGACACTTTAAGAAGTGAAGCTGATTTTTGTCGTTAGAGTTTTATAAGAAAGCTTTCTGGTCAGTTAAGTTATGAAATCGCTTACATGATACAGAGCATCCAACCACAACGTGAAAAGTTTAACGGATTGGCTGTTTTATGAGAATATTAAATGGTTTTCCGTAAATTTATTGAGAAAATATTTACAAGCAATATGCGCTTTAATAGACGCCTGTTGGAATATACTCTTGCCTTTTGTTATTTGGATGGTGTCTTGTTAGCAAATGCTTGTATTCGTTTTTGTGATCTGAGAGCTCTCTTCCGAGAGAGTGATTTTGCTGCATATGAGCTATCTTTAGGGGGAGAGTTTTTTTGATCTCAGGGGGTATCCACCACATCGCTTTGCTAAATCTCTCATTTTATCGTTAGAAGTAAGAGTTAAAGGTGTTATGCAAAATTTTATTTTGGTGGTTGGAAAGCAGTGATGAATATAAAAATTGGAAAAGTTTAGAATCAATAACGTTTTTACTAAGGAAAAAGTATATTGAGTTTTTTATCAGTAAAAAACACGTTTTATTGTGTATTCTTTTATTGGGGCAATTTTTTTAAAAGATGAAGAATTGGTATTTCGCACTGCTGTTGTATCTGTATTGACTTTCTTAGTATTTTATATAAGAAAAGAATTTGCATTTTTTTTGCTTGCATTTCAAAATATTAAGCAGTTTTTGAGGGGTATAAAGTTCTCGTAAAGATTTTTCTTGTGTTTTGCGGTTTGTTCTGTTCAGTCTTTGTGGTAGTAAGAATGAAGGGGTGTTTTGAGGTTAAGTGTTTGAAATAATACGGTTCTTTTTAAGGTTTACGTATTTTTATTTTTAGTATAGTTTAAACGAATAGCATACTAAAATTATTCATCTTTGGGCAATGACTTTTACAAGACTTATCGTTTTATAACTTATAATTTTATAATCGGAAATTGAATGTCGTTTATTGTAGTGCGCAAAGAACTCTTGTGGTAGGAATGTGGTATTGGCCGAGCGGAAGATATGCGGAAGATATATTGCGTGTTTTTTATACTTTGAATGGGGATTGAGAGAGTGAATTTAAAGGTGAATGACTCTGTAGAGATGGTCAGCTGTTTCTTCAATCTTTGTTGTTACAAATTTGCTGTGTCAGTTTAGAATGATATTAGAATATTTTATAATAAACTTTAAAAGGAAAAGTCTATGAATATAAAGGGAAAAATACTGAAAAGCAGCACTTCTTTTGTTTCTGCTGTTATGGCAATGGGGATGCTTGTGCAACATGTTTCAGCAAAAACACCTGCCGATACACTCGTGATGGCTTGGAATATCGATGCAATCGATACATTTGATCCTGCAAAACTCAACGATGTTTATGGAAATGAAATCGTTCTCAATGTTTGTGACAATTTGGTCAGCACTGCGACAGATGACCCAGCTAAAATCGTTCCTGCTTTGGCAACACATTGGGAGGTGTCGGGTGGTGACCAGAATACAGTTATCACTTTTCATTTGCGTGATGGTTTAAAGTTTAACGATGGGAGACCTGCCCATGCGAGTGATCTTGTTTGGGGTATGAAGCGGGTTGTTAAATTGAAAATGGCTAAGGCAGCAACCTTTAATGAATATGGTATCACAGAACAAAACATGGATGAAGCTTTTCAAGCTCCAGATGACAAAACGGTGGTGATAAAATTTGATAAGCCTTATCCAGTAGAGCTCATTCTTAACAATGTTGTTGCTAGTCCTGTTACGGCTTTGCTTGATCGTAAAACGATTATGAAACACGAAAAAAATGGCGATATGGGAAACCAATATTTAGCAAATCATGCGGCTTGTGTTGGTCCCTATCAGATAAAAAAATGGAATCCTGGAGAAGCTTTATTGTTGCGTGCAAGTCCCAACTATTGGGGAGAGGCACCTAAATTAAAGAAAATTATCATTCGCCATGTTGCAGAGCCTGGAACGCAACGTTTACTGTTGCAAAAAAACGATATTGATGTTGCTCGTAATTTGATGCCAGAGGATCTGGCAGATCTCCAAAAAATCACGAATATCAAAGTTGAAAAAGTATTGGAACCTTCCATGATGTATTGGGGATTCAATATGACAAATCCAATTTTTGCTCATGAAAAAGTGCGTTTGGCAATGCGCTATCTTATTGATTATGAAGGACTTAAAAAGACCCTTCTCAAAGATGTTGGTATTCCCCGTGCAAGCTTTGTTCCTCTTGGTAATCTTGGCGCTTTGGATGAAAAAGAAGGGCAACCCTTTAAGCTTGATCTTCAAAAAGCAAAAAAGCTTTTAACCGAGGCAGGTTACTCGAAAGGTTTTGAGGTGAATTTTTTAGTGGGGACGTCTCCTTATGCTTTGTCACTTGCTCAGTCTATCCAAGACAATGCGAAAAAGGTAGGCGTGCATCTTAAAATTGAACGTTTGGCAGGAACGCAGTTGTTTTCAAAACTTTACGCGCGTGCTTTTGATACGATTTTTGTCGGTTGGAATAATGACTCTGCAGATCCTCATACAATGGCTGCATACATCGTTTATAACCCTGATAATCATTTTGAGGCAAAAAATACAGCCTATCCGAGTTGGCAACACGGATTTTTTGATGCAGAGATGAATAAAAAGGTTAAAGAGGCATTGCTTCAAAAAGATCCTAAAAAACGGGCACAAATCTATGCTGATCTACAGCGTGAACTTATGCAAAAAGGACCTTATGCTTTTATCTTTCAGAAATATGGTGTTATAGCAATGACCCCCAATATCAAAAAATGGGTTTGGAATAGTGCACCACGTATTTTTTATAGTGCAATTGAAAAATAAGAGGGTATCAAGTTTATAAAATACAAAAAGAGCTTGATCATAATGTAAATGATAAGAAATCTTCCCCCGCAAGGGGTCTTTTAGAGACTTTTTAAAGTATAAAATTGTGGGGACTTTTTGTATAATATGTCATTTTTCATACAATACAGATTAAGACCAGCTTATGGGGGAAGGTGATGTTGATAAGTATAGAAGGTAATGCCTTCTTGGGGTATTTGTTGATTGTTGCACAGATGCTGTGCAATCTGATGATAGTTTGATGTTTGAAAGATTATTTTATGGATATCAATCAGTGAAAGTGAGCGTATTAGGTTGTGTTGTTTAAGAAGTAAAATAGCAAAATCAAAAATATTTCTTGTCAAAAATCTAAAATGAAATGTGAAAGGTGAAGAATGAAATGACAAAAAAAGCATTATTGAAGAATTTTTATTTTTTATTAGGTCTTATCGGTTTTTTTAATGGCTCTCTTTCATCAGCGCTAAGTTTATCATCTAAAGATACATTGATAATGGCTTGGAATATTGATTCCATTAGAAGTTTTGATCCAGCTCAAGTGGTTGAGCTTGTAGCAAGTGAATTATTAATGAATATGTGTAGTGCGTTAGTAGAATATGATAAGAATGAACCTGCAAAAGTTCGTCCTGCTATGGCGCAATCTTGGGATATTTTAGATAATGGGCAAAGAATTATTTTTCATCTTCGTGATGATTTAAAGTTTGATGATGGAAGAGTTGCAACAGCGCAGGATCTTGCGTGGTCAATGCAACGAATTATTAAATTAGAATTAGGTTATTCTCAATTTTTGACAAGTTATGGGTTTGCGAAGGATAATATTGAAACGAGTATTCAGGCTCTTGATGATAAAACATTACAATTAAAATTGGATAAACCCTATCCTATCCATCTTATACTGACGGCGATCGGACAATCCTATGCTTCTGCTTTGCTTGATCGGCAAACACTTGAAGCAAAGAGTGTTGATGGGGATATGGGTAATAAGTATTTGACTACGCACTCGGCTTGTGTTGGGCCTTATAAATTGGCACGCTGGTCTCCAGGAGAGAAAGTTGTATTACAGGCTACCCAACATTATTGGGGAGATATGCCTAAAATTAAGCAAATTGTTTTGCAGCATGTTGCTGAATCAGCAAGTCAGAGACTTCTTTTAGAAAAAGGTGATGTGGATATAGCACGTGATCTTTCTTCAGATGATGTGTTGGATATTGAAAAACAGGGAGGAAAGGTTAAAGTTAGCCGTGTTTTGCGCCCACAGATTGTTTATCTATCGCTGAACAATAAGAATCCAATTTTTGCTCATGAAAAAGTGAGATTGGCATTTCGTTATTTGATTGATTATGAGGGCCTTGGAAACACTGTTCTAAAGGGTATCGGTATTCCGCGTGCGAGTTATATGCCGTTGGGGATTCCAGGTGCTTTGAATGAAAAGGAGGGAGTGCCGTTTAAATTAGATTTAGAGAAGGCAAGACAGTTAATTACTGAAGCTGGTTATCCGAATGGTTTTAAGGCTAATCTTTTAATTGGTAGTCTTAATTATATGCCTCTTGTTGCACAGTCTATTCAAGAAAATGCACGTAAAATTGGTATTGAGCTTACAATTAAAAGGATGACACAAAATCAACTGTTAAAACGCGTGCGTGTTGGAGATTATGATACTGCTATTCAGAGATGGGGGAGTGCTGATCCTGATGGACATCCTCCTTCATTGAATCACGTTTTTAATCCTGATCCAACATTTACAAAAAAGCATTCTACATATTTGGCTTGGCGTACTGGGTATTATGATGAAAATATCAATAAAATGGTGATAGATGCTTTGTTTGAGAAAGATCAAAATAAGCGAATTTCGCAATATCGTGCTTTACAACATTATGTATTTGAACATGGTCCTATGGTCTATTTATTTCAGACATATTATACTGTTGGTATGGGACCGGCAGTAAAAAAATGGGTTTGGAATATTTTTAGAATTTACTACAATGCTATAGAAAAATAGAGCATTTTATAAAAAAAAGCATAGGACGTGCTTGATTATATAAAAAGGTGTTACGTTATGTTTAGTGGCTATAGAGGGGGATATTATAATGGTTTTACCATTTTCAGAATGTGAAAAAGCAGTATCACAAAAGCAGAAAGAAAGGTTGCTATGGGACTTTTTTTTCAAGGGATTAAAATTGCTCATTTCAGTTTTTTTTACGTTGCTTGGTTTGGTAACTATCACTTTTTTTATTGGTCATCTTCTTCCTTTAGACCCTGTGCTTGCTATTCTTGGTGAGAATATCAGTCAAGAAGCTTATGATGCAATGTTTTATAAGTTGGGTCTTGATAAGCCATTGATTGTTCAGTACTGGAATTATCTTCACAATGTCTTTTTGTTTGATTTTGGGGATGCTTTAACTTCGGGACGCCCTGTTTTAGCAGATATTATGCGTGTGTTTCCTGCAACGTTAGAGCTTGCGACAGTTGCTATTATCATTGGTACGAGTCTTGGTATTCCGTTTGGTGTTTTTGCGGCAATGTATCGCGATTCCTTTATTGATTATTTTGTTCGTATTTTTACACTTCTCAGTTATTCCACTCCTACCTTTTGGCTTGGGTTAATGGCGTTGTTGATCTTTTACGCCAAGCTTGGTTGGATTGGTGGTCCAGGACGGATTGATTTTATTTATGAATATTCTTTTGAACCCAAAACAGGATTTTTCCTTTGGGATACTGCTCGTCAGGGGCAGTGGGAAGCTTTTGGAAATGTCTTCAGTCATATTATTATGCCTGCTTTAATCTTAGCGTTCGGAGCTATGGCTTACATTAGTCGTATGACACGTGGGTTTATGATTGAACAGCTCAATCAGGAATATATCATTACGGCACGGGTGAAGGGGTTATCGTTGGCACGGACAGTTTGGGGGCATGCCTTTCGTAACGCTGCTGTTCAGATCATTACGGTTGTTGCGCTTTCTTATGCTTTTTTATTAGAAGGTGCTGTGTTGACAGAAACAGTTTTTGCTTGGCCTGGTTTTGGGCACTATTTGACCAATGCTCTTTTGGCTGGAGATATGAATGCAGTTGTCGGATGTACTCTCCTTGTCGGATTTCTCTTTGTTGTCATTAACTTATTTTCTGATTTGCTTTATCGAATTTTTGATCCAAGGACACGTTGAATATGACAATCATGAATCATCACACATCGCAATCGTCATTTTCTTTGGCACACTGGTTAAATGAAACTGTTCCACAGTCAGCCTTTCAGGCAAGCGTACAAAGAACTTATCATGCATTGATCAAGTTTTCTCATAATTTTTCAGCTCTATTAGGCCTGATTATTATTTTTATTATTGTTTTATGTGCCATGTTTGCTCCTTGGATTGCTCCTTATGATTTTGTTAGCAATGATCTTGCACATCGATTGCAACCACCCTCTATGTTGCATTATTTTGGTACAGATGAGTTAGGGCGGGATATTTTTAGTCGCCTCGTTTATGGTGCGCGTATTACTCTCTACATTGTTTTTCTTACTACAGTTATTGTGGGACCTGTGGGGCTTATTGTTGGAACTGTCTCTGGCTATATAGGAGGGTGGGTTGATACCGTTCTGATGCGCATTGTTGATATTTTTCTTGCTTTTCCAGCTTTAATTTTAGCTCTTGCCTTTTCAGCAGCTTTGGGACCAGGTATTGAAAATGCGTCCATTGCAATTTCAATTGCAGCATGGCCGCCAATAGCACGTTTAGCACGTGCTGAAACTTTGACGATACGTTCATCAGATTACGTCTCGGCAGTTCGTTTGCAAGGGGCTTCTGCTTTGCGGATTATTTTGTTTCATGTTGCACCTATGTGTATTCCTTCAGTGGTGGTACGATTAACGCTCGATATGTCTGGAATTATTTTAACAGCTGCTGGTCTTGGTTTTTTGGGATTAGGAGCGCAATTACCAAGTCCTGAATGGGGCGCAATGCTTTCATCTGGTCGTGAATTTATGATGACAAATTGGTGGTTAGCGGCAATACCAGGTTGTGCAATATTGTTAGCAAGCCTTGCTTTCAATTTGTTAGGTGATGGACTTCGTGATGTATTGGATCCACGCAATGGCTAAAAATTTATTAGAGATAGAAGATTTACGTATTTCTTTTCCTACAACGCGTGGTCTTGCCGAAGTTGTGCGGGGCATTAGCTTTTCCATGGGGAAAGAAAAAATTGGAATTGTTGGTGAATCCGGCTCTGGAAAATCAATGACGGGGCGTGCAATACTCAAATTGAGCCCAAGAGCAGCAATTGTCAAAGCTAAAAAAATGCGTTTTGATGGTATCGATTTATTGCGTGCAAGTGAACCTCAGATGCGAACAATCCGAGGTAAGCGCATTTCCATGATTTTACAGGATCCAAAATATTCGCTTAATCCGTTAATCCGAATTGGGGAACAGATTATGGAAGCTTACCGTATTCATTATCGTGTTGCAAAGGCCGAGGCGCGGGAACGGACGATTGCTATGTTGGAATCTGTTCATATTCGTGATCCTGAACATGTGATGCGATTGTTTCCTCATGAAATATCAGGTGGTATGGGGCAGCGTGTGATGATTGCGATGATGCTTATTCCTAAACCTGATTTAATTATTGCAGATGAGCCAACCTCTGCACTCGATATTACTGTAAGACGTCAAGTTTTATCAGTATTAGATGAGCTTGTGACTCAATCTGGAACGGGACTTATTTTCATTAGTCATGATTTGAATATGATTGCTGATTTTTGTGATCGTGTTTTGGTGATGTATGCAGGTCGTGTATTAGAAGAATTGCCTGCTTGTGATTTATCGCGTGCTTGTCATCCTTATACGAAAGCTTTGCTAGCAAGTTTGCCCCGGCTTGATAATCCTGTTGATGTTTTAGCTGTTCCTGAACGCGATCCTGATTGGTTGCATAATCCTACGATTATTAATGGTGTTGAAGGAGTTGTCCCGTGACCAATTGTGAGAATATTATTGATGTTTCGAATTTATCTGTGACCTTTGGGCATAGGCATAAGGCAGTAACTGTTGTTAAAAATGTCAACTTTCATATTAAGCGTGGTGAAGCTTATGGTTTGATTGGTGAATCAGGGTGTGGAAAGTCAACTATTTTGAATACATTGGTTGGGCTTCTTCCAGAGTATAGTGGACGTTTCATTTTTGATGGAGAAGAAGTCCCCAAAAAGAGAGATAAGAATTTTTTACGCCGTATTCAAATGGTTTTTCAGGATCCTTATGCTTCTCTTCATCCAAGAAAAATGGTTCATACTGTTCTTTCTGAATCTCTTAAAATCCATGGAATGGATAATCAAAAGGAGCGGGTAGGTGATGCTTTAAATTCCGTTGGTCTTAATTCTTCCTTTCTTTATCGTTATCCGCATGAATTATCTGGAGGGCAACGTCAGCGTATTGCTCTTGCTCGTGCTCTCATTATTGAACCAGAGGTTTTGTTACTTGACGAACCAACATCTGCATTGGATGTGTCGGTACAGGCTGAAATTTTGAATTTGTTAAAATCATTACGAGAGGAAAAAAAGCTCACTTATTTAATGGTCTCTCACGATCTTGCTGTTGTTGCACATATCTGCGAACGTGTTGGAATTATGCATAAAGGGATTATTCTTGAAGAGCTTAGCAATGATGATTTGCGCAATTTGCATGCCCAACATCACTATACGAAGATGTTTTTTGAAGCAAGTATTGAACCTATTGTTCATAGAGAAGAAAGATTCGCATAAGATTTATAGAAGAGAAAATAAAATTATTTCTGTTGTAGATTCCTATAAATATTTTCATATTGGTTTTGCAACAGAGGGGTTCTTTTATTTTTTATCATATAAAATTTTTCCTGTATCATTTTCATTTTGCTAAGAGAGGTTTTAGCGAATATATTTTTAATTCTATTAAACGTACTGTGTTATGAGATATCAGGTGATACATGAAGTGTGTTGTTTTTTGATATCATTGTATTGTTTTTTATGAAAAATTTATATTCAGACGTTTTTATTATAGAACTTTAAGCATTCAGTTTGTGGGAAATACAAATGTTTGAAGATACGGTCTTTCTCATGCAACTAATTGATTTGTAACGATAATTTATCATTTTGCATATTAAATTACCCCCCGAATATTGTAAGATTCTCTTATCTCAAATCATCTCATTTTTTATCAATCATAATCATTTATTTGCACGTCATAAGTGGGGTTATCGTGTGGATAAAAAACTCTAAAGAAAGGAGCAAAAATGCCTTTTATGAATCGTCTAAATACCAAGGGATGTTGCAATATTGGGGGCTGGTAAAGAATATGATAGTGCCAACTTTCTTCTTCATAAGCGTAAAGATAGTGGTGCTCAATAGCTTTTACGCTATACTATCCATGGACGGTGTCGTGAAATGGACTTGGAGGCTTTAAGTGACGTTTCTTTAAAAAAAGAGCGTGAATTAGCAACCCAATGGCGTTTTGTTCTTCGGAAAAATTGCTTCTTTTTAGTAGAGTTTAGTTTTTATTGTCTTTGATTTGTGTCTTTTTTACAGTTTTATATTGTGTTTATTCAAAAATGCTCAGTTTTATTTTTTACAAAAAAGAAGAAACTGTCGAGAGAGTTTTTCATTGCTACATTATAATCATTCAACGATTTTGTTGTTTTCTTTTCTTAAAAAGGAATTTTTCGAAAGAAAAACAGATTTTAGGAATAAAAAGTAGCCTATTGTGCTATTCTTTTTGAGAACGTGTACAGATAACAATATTTCTGTTGTTATAGTTTTATCTTAAAAACGGAGAGCGTTTTTTTACTTAAAAAACTTATTCCCAATAGACTTCGTTTTTCAAAAGCTTTTGTTGATAGCTGATTTCAATTTTTCAGTTTTTTCAGTGATGACATGTGATGATATCTGCTTTTAGGATTATCATAAGATAAAAAGGTATCAGGATAGAAACCACAGTTATGCTTTATCCGTCATAGGCGGTAAGTGAAGTGACCATTTATCTACATTCTTTTAAAGTGCTTTTTTTTGCGTCTTGCATATTTTTGGAGTGAAAGAGGGTTGTCTGTAGATTCTTAAAAGACAAAAATATGTTGGAGTATTTTATCCTTCTTGTGCGGTAAAGTTAACAGCTCCTTATAGAGTAATATAGCGAAGATTAGCACCGCTATAACTCTATTTACAAGAAGCACTCTTTATCAGAAAATAAGATTCTTGTTCTTTTCTAGCCGTATAAGAAGAGGCTATTTCGCTTATCTTATTTTTTACCTAAGATAGATGCTCTCATAGTGGTTAGTCGTATATTTTTCTTAGTCATATCAGTCAATCCAGCATAGAAGAAAGTAATAAGTATGACTCAGTAGCTTGTCTTTATGGCACAATAGTTTTTATTGTTGAGCCACTGTCAAGTGGTACTGGTTCTAAGCGAAAATCCCAAAAATCTTTATTTTCTTCTAAAAGATTTTGTTCAGTATTTGTTTTACTATGGTTTGACGTTGGTCCATATGCTTTCAGTATGTATTTATAAGGTGAACCATTTATTGTGATATAGCCGTTTGCAAGTTTGAAAGAGTTTTGATTTGCTCTTCCAGAAACTTGAATGAGTGAAAGACCATGGATACTGGTAAGAGCAGAAGTATTTGCTTTAATATTGTTTTTTTCTAACTGTCCCGTGATATAAATCATTGTAGTACCTGAAACATCACCATGAATCAGAAGGCGGTCAGTTTTTTGCGTGTTTATCGCAGCACTGTCACTCCATTCAACATTGAAATGAATTGCTGTTTTTCCTGTAGCATTGTAGACTTTTTTAGTATTTGCTCTGCCAGATCCTACGTGCAGCGTGTGATAATGATCTTCTTCTGGTTTTTTGAAAACAATAGAGCTATTATTAATATTGAGGATGGAAACATCAGAATGTGATCTTTGAGCAATATCAAGAGGTTTTTCATTCTGGTTTTTTTCATATATACTTGTTTTTAATGTCCATTTTGTATTGTTTTGTAAATTAAAGACTGTTTTGAATGTTTTTTCAGTATTTATTTTGCCATCTAAGATGGAGTTGTCGGCATTGAGTGTAAAAATGAAATCATTTTTTTCGCTGAAGTTTTGGTTGCTAATAAAACATCAGCACGGATTTCTGAATTTTTAAGGTTAGCTTTGCCAATTGACTCATTTGCATTAATTCCAGTACCGTTTTCAATGTGGAGTTTTGTATGCGTTAAATTGATTTCTGATATTTTATTGTTGTTAGATTTTTCAAATACTATACCTCTCTCTTCTGCTGTGGCAGAAACGTCTGTTACATCAATATGTCCGTTATTGTTTACAACAAACGCATCTTTTTTGGCAATTACTGTTCCTCCAATCATTTTAATCATCCCGTTATCTAGTGCATGAAGACCAATTACGGCACTGTTAATCTTTGTATTCCCATATAACTCGAGTAAACTACCAATATCTTGGCTTGTCGCACCCGTTCCGCTACTATCTGTTGCCGTTAGAGTGACATTTGTTGCTTTAATATGTCCACCATTTTCGGCATATAATGTAGTCGTTTTACCTTTTATTGTTCCTCCCGTTATTGTAATGGTAGATTTTGCATCTTTCGCATAGAGTCCAGCGTTATCAGATGAAGTAATTTGAGGACTGTCGGTTAAAGTAATGGTACTGCCTTTTAGGGCAGATATTGCTGCACCTTTTGCATTAAATAATCCTCCCGCAACTGTTATTTTAGAATGATTATTTGCAACTATGCTGTTGATTGCTTGTGGAATGGTTACATTTTCCAAAGTGATGTTACTTCCTTTTTCTGCAATTATTGCATTAATAAGTAATGCATCGTCTTTACTACTCAATATCGTTACATCTTTCAGTATGTTATTGCTCTTATTTTTTAACAATTGAACGCCAGCTTCGGAACTGGTAATGGTTCCTCCGATCATTTTTATTGTGCTATCGTTTTGCGCATCAATACCGATTTTAACATCACTGATCGTTGTATTTCCCAGCAATTCAATCACACTGTTAGAGCCAGAGGTAGCCGCACCAGCAGCCACACCGCTGCCATCATTCGTTGCTTTTAAAGTAACATTTGTAACTGTAATATGGCCACCTTGGTCTGCTTCTAATGCTGTATATTTTCCTGTCACCCTTCCTGTTGTCATTGTAATCGTGGACCCTTTGTCTATTGCATAGAGGCCAGCTTCATCATATGATGTAACTTGAACATTATCCGTTAAGGTAATTGTGCTGCCACTTTGGGAACATATTGTTGCATAGCTTGCATCAAATGACCCTCCAGAGATTTTTATTTTAGAATGGTCATTGGCAATTATGCTGTTGCCTGTTTGTGTTATTTTTACATTTTTTAAAGTGACGCCACTTTCTTTCAAGAGAAATATCCCTTTGCCTGAATTTTTTTCCTTACCGGTTGATATTGTAACATTTTCCAGCTTGTTTTCATCACTTTTACTGTTATAGAAGCCTGCGCCAGTTGAAGAAGCTATAATGGTTCCTCCGATCATTTTCATTATGCCGCCATTTTGTGCAGTAAGACCAATTTTCTTATTGTTAATTGTTGTATTTCCATACAATTCAATTGCGCTGTTAGAGCCATGAGAAGTTGCGCCAGCACCCATATCGGCGCCATCACCCTTTGCTTTTAGAGCAACATCAGTAACTTTAATACGGCCACCATTTACCGCAATTAATGCTGCCTCTCCGAATACTGTTCCTCCTGTCATTGTAATGGTAGAATGTAAACCATCGGTATAGAGCCCTTTGCCATTCGATGATGATGTAATTTGAGTATCGCCTTTTTTACTGCTTGTTAAAGTAATGTTACTTCCCTTGCCAGCATATACTCCTGTATCCTTCCCCTCAAATGATCCTCCATAAACTGTTACTTTGGAATGATTGTTTGCAATGATGCCGTTTTTTGCTTTTGTAACGATTACATTTTCTAAAATGACGTTACTTTCCTTTTCGGCATCTACTCCGATGATTTTAGGATTTTTATCTTTACTACTCGATATCGTTACATCTTTCAGCTTATTTCCAGCACTCTTGCTGTTATAGAAGCCCGCACCAATTTCAGAAGTTGTAATGGTTCCTCCGGTCATTTTCAGTGTAGCACCATCTTTTGCTTCAACACCAAATAAAATGCTCGAACGCGTTCCTTTAATGATTGTACCATCCAGTAATTCAATTGAAGCGTTAGGACCTTCAGCTCTTATAGCGGGCATATATGGGTTGATGTTGGTGTTTGTTTTTTTGTTTCCGATTATCCTTAAATGCTTACCGATAATTTTACCACCTTTTTTGGCGTGAATAATCTCATAGGTTTCATTGAAAACTTCTTTTTTGTTGTTTGAAATTTCAAGATTTTTAGCTTGTGCATTGAGATGAACACCAGATACAGATAGTACAACTACTACAACTGCTGTACAAGATAGAAGGATTTTTTTAGGCATCAGTCTATTCCTTTAAAGCCCCCAACATTCTTTTTCCCGCTGACTTCATAAAGAAAAAATGAAAGAGATAGTTTTCAATAAATTAACTAAATTACCGTATTTTTTATTCTTGTTTGTCAAGTTAACGTATAAGTTAATATAAATTATTTATATTTAATTTAATATTGTATTCAATTTAAATAATATTCTTTTTCAATGTTGTTATTTAACTATTTAATATTAATTATTTTTCTCAATATAAAAGGCATATCCAACAGAATATTTTAAGTGAATTTTAGCTTCTATAGCTTTTTTGAAGATGTATTATGTCGATTACAATTTTTTATGTTAAGGAAAAAGGGAAGAGAAAGCGCAGTTGGGAACAATAAGAAAAAATGAAAAAAGTTTCTTCACTTTGAATTTAAAATACGTTGTTTGTTTAATGATAAAAAATACTGTATGATGCTTTTATAAAGCGTTTTTCCTGAATGTGCTGCAAAAATTTACTGAAGATTCTTGTTCTATCTATGGTATCTGTTTGAATAAGTTGCACAAAAGAATGTTTTGCACTGTATTTTTCCTATGAAGAAAAGAGAATTTTTTGGAAAAAAGAACAAAAAATTTTACAGACTAAAAGGGCAACACAGTGTTGTCGCCCTTTTTGATAAAGCATATAGAATAACGAGACGCTTGTTTTTATAACTCTGTTTTAGGATTTACAGTTTTGACTTAAGGTTTATAGCCTCATCTTAAGATTGATCGCTTCTGGTTTAAAACTGATAGCGGATACCTCCTGAAAAACTTGCTCCGGATATACCGGTTTTTTGCAGCTTTTGTTGGTAACTAACATCACCATGAAGAGACAAATTGTGTGAAAGTTGTGCACTGATACCAAGCCCACCTTCAATCGTAGCACCCATAGGATCAAGGTCAAAGTCCCTGCCAATTGTGATAGATCCATCGTCACCAAATGTTTTGATAAAGTTGACCTTCCCATAGAAAGACAGAGGATGGTTGTTTTCAGTGGAAATGGTTTTTGTCAAACGTCCACCAACACGGATTAACCATTGCGAAGGGTTGTTCATATCAATGATCAGATTATTGGCATCTTCAATGGATTTAAACATCAAATGTTGATAGGCAAGTTGTGCCTGCGGTTCGAATGTTAAATCTTCCATTCCGGTGGCAAATTGTTTGCCAAGGGTGGTAGAGAGACTCACCATTTTGGCATTTTTCACTTTTGCGGTTTTGCCCATGATGGCATTGCCGATATCGCCCTTGAAAACGCCATAAGAGAACAGTGTATCAAGATAGAAACCATTGTCATGCTGTAGGCTGCCATAGGCTGTTAGCGACCATTTATCCAATGTACTCTTGCTTACATCTGCCATGTCCTTTGGAGTGAAAGACAGCTGTCCGTAAGTTCCAACAACACCGAAATGTGTGATGATATTCTGTCCCTCGATTGCGGCTAATGTTGCCCCCGCTTGGAGAGAAGCATAACGAATATCAGCGCCATAACCATATTTGAGAGGACCACGCGCAGAGGATAAGGTCCCTGTGCTTCCATAGGTAGAGAGGAAGAAACCGATATTTTTCTCCTCTTCCTTTCCTAGGACGGATGTTCTGATATTGGCTAACAGTGCGTTTTGTTTAGTGATATCGGTTAATCCACTATAGAAGAGAGCATTGGGCATGACCAAGTAGTTTGCCATTTGTGCTACAGGGGCACCTATACTTCCACCAGAACCTGTACCACTTCCACCAGAACCTGTACCAGAGTCAAGAGTTTCCTTGTGTAAACGGAAGTCCCAGAAATTTTCATTTTTTTCATCAAACAGGTTTTGCCCAATATCAGCACTTCCATGGCTTGAGGTTGGACCATAGGCTGTTAGTGTGTATTTATAAGGCAGCCCTCCTAATGTTATATAGCCATTGGCTAATTTAAAAGAGTCTTCTTGTGCTTTTCCTGAAACCTGGATGAGGGAAAGTCCTCCTATATTTGAAGGATCAGCAGCATTTATGACACTATTTCTGTCTCCTAAATCGCTTTGGATATAAACGGCTGTTGTTCCTGATACATCGCCATGAATGAGCAATCTGTCGGTTTTTTGATCAGCACTTGCTGCGCCATCACTCCAAGCCGTATTGAAGTAAATCTTTGCATTTCCTGTGGCATTATAGACTGCGGTATTTTCTGGTTTACCAGAACCTATATGCAATGTGTGATAATGCTCTTCTGTTGGTCCTTGGAAAACAATCTTACTGTTGTTAAGATTAAGGACAGAAATATCAGAACGTGCTCTTTGAGCAATATCAAGCAGATTGCCATCCTTATCTGTTTCTTTTGTGCTGGTTTTTAAGAGCCATGTGGTGTTGTTGATCAGATCAAAGCGGACATTTCTGTCTTTAGCAATATCCGTTCTGCCTTCTAGGGTAGATTGATCTGCGGTTAATGTGAAGGTACCTTTGGAGGACTCCTTAAAACCTTTCTCATTGAAATATTTTTTATCCCAAAGAATACCATCTCCTAATAAAACATCAGCATGGATTTTTGATTTATTAAGCTTGGCTGTACCGATTGATAAGTTTTGAGTGTCTTCAGTGCCATTTTTACTGAGAGCTCCAATGATAATTGCTGAACCATTTTCAACGCGAAGATCGGCATTGGTTAAATTGATTTCATTGTTTCGATGTTTTTGTGGATTATCAGGTTTATCTTTATCAACCTCAGAGAGAGTTAAAAAATGCAAACCGGTGTTTTCTGATGTTATAGAAATATTTTTGAGATCAATTTGCCCACCAAATTCTGCGGCGAGTGCAAGCTTTTTTGCTGCTATTTTATTTTCTAATTTACCCTGTGTTGTTTCGCTATTACTATTTGCCATTTTAATTGTGCTATTATTTGCTGCAGCAAGAGCAACATCAAAATTTTCAATGGTTGTTTTACCATTTAATTCAATAACACTATCAGACTCATAACTGCCTACACCAGTCGTGATTTCTTTACTTTCACCACCGGTTATTGTTAAATCTCCGCTAATGATTTTACTTCCCTCGTCTACGTAAAAACCTTCATCAACATCTTTAATAGTTGTTTTGCCTGTTAACCTAATTTCACTCCCAGAGCCTGATGTCCATAAACCAGAGCGTTCTTTATCGGGGTCTTGATTAATTGCTTTACCACCAGTGATTGTTAAATTTTCGCTGGTAATTTTACCACCATCAACGGCTCCAAGACCATTTAAAGTATTGTTAATTGTTGTATTGCCATGCAATTTAATTGTGCTCTCTTTACCAGATGCAACTGCACCGGTTCCTTTCCCCTCTGTTGTTAGAGAAACATTTGTGGCATCAATCTGTCCACCTTCTTTAACATATAATGCAGATTCGTCATTTTTTATTGTTACTGTTCCTCCTGTCATTGTGATCTGAGATCCTGCCCCATTTGCATAGAGTCCAGTACCATCAGATGATATAACTTGTGTATTGTCTGTTGAAATTGTGCCACCTTTTACAGCAAATATTGTTATACCTTTTCCCTTAAATGATCCTCCAGAGACTGTTATTGTTGAATTTTCAGCTGCAAATATAGCATTTTCTGCTTGAGAGACAGTGACATTTTTTAAAGCAACTGTACTTTCTTTGTCTGTTATTATTCCAAAACCTAGTGGTGCTTCATCCTTACCACTCGATATTGTCACATTTTCCAGATAATTTTTATCGCTTTTACTGTTAGAGAAACCAGCACCAATTTTGGAAGCTGTAATGCTTCCCCCAGTCATACTGATTGCTCCATTGTTTTGTGCATAGAGTCCAGCGTTATCAGATGAGGTAATTTGCGCATTGTCTGTTAAAATAATGGTGCTGCCATTTTCAGCATCTATTGTTGCTGCTGTTGCATCAAATGATCCTCCAGAGACTGTTATTGTTGAATTTTCAGTTGCAAATATAGCACTTTCTGCTTGAGAGACAGTGACATTTCTTAAAGCAACTGTACTTTCTTTGTCTGTTATTATTCCAAAATCTAGTGGTGCTTCATCCTTACCACTCGATATTGTCACATTTTCCAGTTTGTTGTCTTTGCTCTTACTGTTTTCAAATGCCGCACCATTGTTGGAAGCTTTAATGCTTCCCCCAGTCATACTGATTGCTCCATTATTTTGTGCATAGAGTCCAGTGTTATCAGATGAGGTAATTTGCGCATTGTCTGTTAAAATAATGGTGCTACCATTTTCAGCACTTATTGTTGCATTTTTTGCATCAAATGATCCTCCAGAGACTGTTATTGTCGAGTGATCTTCTGCGACTATAGCGCTGTTTGCTTGAGTGACAGTGACATTTCTTAAAGTGACTGTACTTTTTTATCTGCGTTTATTCCATAGTGTAGGAGCGCATCGTTTTTACCACTTGATATTGTTACATTTTCTAGATGATTTTCATTACGGTTACTGTTTTCAAATGCCGCACCATTGTAGGAAGCTTTAATGCTTCCCCCATTCATACTGATTGCTCCATTGTTTTGTGCTACGAGTCCAGAGTCATCAGATGAGGTAATTTGCGCATTCTCTGTTAAAATAATAGTGCTACCATTTTCAGCACCTATTGTTGCTGCTGTTGCATCAAATGATCCTCCAGAGACTGTGATTGTTGATTGCTTATCTGCGACTATAGCGCTTTTTGCTTGAGTAACAGAGACATTTTTAAAATTGACTGTACTGTTTTCGCTTGCGGTTATTCCAGTGGTGAGTAGCTCATCATTTTTACTACTTGATATTTCTACATTTTCTAGATGGTTTTCTGTTCTCTTACTGTTAAAGAAGACAGCACCAGCTTGAGAAGCTGTAATTTTTCCCCCAGTCATACTGATCGCGCCATCCTTTTGTGCTTGAAGACCGATTATACTATCATTAATCTTTGTATCTCCAAGCAACTCAATCACACTGTTAGAGTCTTTAGCAATTGCACCGACACCGATATCATTGCCATCTATTGTTGCGGTGAGAGTGACAAGAGTGACATCTGTGACTTTAATATGTCCACCATTTTCTGCAAACAATGTTGTTCCTTTCCCCGTAACGCTTCCTTTCGCCATTGTGATTGTGGAGCCTGACTCTTTCGCATAGAGTCCAACGTTATCAGATGAGGTAATTTTCTTAATGTCTTGTAAATCAATGGTGCTACCATTTCCAGCAAATATTGTTGCTGATGTTGCATCAAATGATCCTCCAGAGACAGTTATTGTCGAGTGATCATCTGCAAATATAGCATTTTCTGCTGCTTGAGAGACAGTGACATCTTTTAAAGTGACATTACTCTTGTCTGCTACTACTCCAAATTTCAGTTGTGATTTACCTTTCGATATTGTCACATTTTCCAGTTTGTTGTCTTTGCTCTTAGTGTTTGAGAAGATAGCACCACTTGCAGAATCAGTAATGGTGGTCCCTGCATCTCCTCCAATCATGCTGATTACACCATTGTCTTTTGCTGCGAGTCCGAAGTCATTAGATGAGGTAATTTTTTTAACATTGTTTAAAATAATAGTGCTACCGTTTTGAGCAAATATTGTTGATTGTTTTGCATCAAATGACCCCCCAGAGACTGTTATGATTGATTTATCATCTGCAAATTTTTCATCACCTGCAAATATAGCATTATCTGCTTGAGTAACAGTGACATCTTTTAACGTGACTGTCCCGTTTTGGTTTGCTTCTACTCCATGGCGTAGTAGTGCATCGTCTTTCCCACTCGATATTGTCACATTTTCCAGTTTATTTTCTTCGCTCTGAGTGTTAGAGAAAATTGCGCCATGTTGGGACGCTGTAATGGTTCCTTTAGCCATCTTGATTACCGCGCCATCTTGTGCTTCAAGTCCGATTTTGCTATCATCAATAATTGTGTTTCCAAGTAATTCAACGACACTGTTAGAGCCATTAGCGAATGCCCCCCAACCGCTCCCCTTCGCTTTTAGAGTGGCATCTGTGGCTGTAATATGACCACCTGTTTCTGCAACCAATGCCATTTCCTTACCAGTCACAGTTCCTTTGTCCATTGTGATGGTAGATTTTGTTGTTGCTGCGAGCGCAGCGTTCCCAGATGATATATTCTGAATGTCTTTTAAATCAATGGTGCTGCTGTTTCGAGCAATTATTGTTGCATTTTTTGCATCAAATGATCCTCCAGTGACTGTTACTGTCGAGTTATAATCTGCGATTACGGCACTGTTTGTTTGAGATACTTTTACATTTTTTAAAGTAACTGTACCATTTTCGTCTGCTATTATTCCTATTCTTAGTGGCTTATCATCTTTACCACTTGATGTGGTTTCAGCAACACTCGATATGGTTACAGCGTCCAGTGTGCTTTCTTTGTTGTTATTATTGAAGTGAGCGCCAATTTGGGAAGCTTCAATGTTTCCCCCAGTCATGTTAAAGTTAGCACCATCTTTTGCTTCAACACCTAAGGAAATGACAGAATCATTATCCCCTTTAATTTTTGTTCCATCGCTTAGGGTAATAACACTGCCATCACCTTCAACTGTTACAGCATAGATACTTGTGTTTGAATTTGAGTTTATATCTTTGTTTCCAACTATGGTTAAACTCTTGCCGGTGATTTTACCGCCACCTTTTGCGTGAATTATCTCATAAGTTGCGCCGTCGGGCGCGGTCTTCTCTCCCTCAGGTACTTCTAAGATTCCAGCCTGTGCATTAAACTGGATGTTGAACAGTATGATAGCTGCTGTCGCCGCATACGATAGAAGATGCTTTTTATACATCAGAATTCTCCTCATAAAAGCCCCCAAATATTCATTTCCCCGCCAACTTTATGAGAAGAAGTGAAAATGTATAATTGTTTTAATCTTTAATAATATTGTCATATGGATAAATTACTTTAATTTTTTTGTCAAAACTAAAAGTAATTAACATTAAATAATTGTAAATATTCCTATTTAATTCAAAACGCATCTATAAAATATGGTATTTATCGTTTATTTTTGTAAATTTATTGAATAGATATTAAATAATATTTTGCACCAATTTATTTCATTTTGAGTTTTTTATTAAATTGTTTATGAAAAAACTCTTGAATATATTTTTAATTTTTCTTTATAAATGATGAATACTTATGCGTACTCTAACATTTGTTTTTTATAGTTTCTTTTCTTTCGGATGTTTTATAGAATGCTAACATCTGGTAGGTTTCTTTTAAAAACACGTTTTCTAATAAATAATTGTTTTATCTTGTGTTTTTGAGATAGGTCTTCCTCTAGCTTAAAATCTCAATCAAAGAAGTGTTGCAAAAGGAAAGCTTGATATTATCATCACACCTTGTTGAAGAAACACTGCTTTTATGACGTTGATATATTCTACTAAAAAATTATTTCTCAAAAACTTCAATACAGAACAGTATATGACATTTTATAATATCTATTTATGGAATATAAAGTTGAATATACGGTAATCATCATGTTTTTTTGTTCTATTTTGTTGTTTTATTTTGCTTTTTAAAAATAAAAGGTGAGAAAGTTTAGAGTACGTTAATGGATTGATCTATGAAAAAACAGTCATTTGTAAAAAATGATACCGCAATCATCAGGGAGGATTCCAACTGTGGCATTTAAACTCTGATGATCTGAGTGGGCTTATAAAAGAGGAAGCCATGATCAAAGATAAATAAGCAGGTTGCCGATGTGATAAAAGCACAGAAAGTTGTTTTTTACGCTATCAGTGATGATTTGACAGAGTTTTGTTAATAAAAAACGATAACGATTATAAAAATATTTATAAAATAGTGGTTCTCTTGTGTATGGCGGGAAGGTCATCATGATGATGCTAATGTTGGTAAGTGCATAACCCCTAAACTATTCAATTTTTTTATAAAAATATGTGTACTGTAAGCGTCGTTTTAAGAATGATTTTTAAAATCAAAAAATATCATCATTAATTCTTTTATTTTAATGTAGATATTTGTGAAAATTCATTTCCTGTTTCGGGTGGAAGCATTTACACAATCAAGGAAAACTTGAATTATTCTGAGAATTATGGAGATCTTTACTATGTACGGCTGCATTACTATGTAGTGCATTGATTTGTAACGATAATTCATCGTTTCGCCTATTGCATGAGAACCTCGAATATTATAAGATTCACTCATCTCAAATCCTCTTATGTTGCATCAATCAAAACTATGTTTCTGCACGTCATAAGCGGGGTTGATGTATGGGTAAAAAACTCTAAAGAAAGAAGCAAAAATGCCTTTAATGAATCGTCTCAATACCAAAGGCTGTCGCAGCATTGAAGGCTAGCAAGAGTATGATGATGCCGGTTTGTAGCTTCATAAGTTTAAAGATGGTGGTGCTTAATGGCTTTATCGCTATACTATTTGCGGGCGGCGTCGTGAAATGGGCTTTGGTGCTTTAAGAAATGTTTCTTTAAAGCAAGCTCGTGAATGTGCAACAAAATGGCGCTCTGTTTTGCATGAGGGTCGTGACCCCATTATTCAAGTTATGCAATGCATCTGAAGAGGCTGTTCCATGTAGATGTAAATCAACAAGTTTTTGATTGGCTTAAAAAGATTTCGTTGCTGCTAATGCGAGAGATAAAGAGTGACAATTATCAATTTCTGGTCACACAAATCCATCTGATAGAGAACAAAGATCGTTCCATTACAACGCGCTAACAAAATATTATAGTGTATGTTGATGGGGTGTATTATTTTTTTCTATGAAAGCGGTGTGGTCGCCCAAGACTTTCGATGGGCAAAAGCCAATGCTTTGCATGGCGGGACAGAATGAGAGAGGGAGAAGCAATGAGAGGAAGAAGGCGATGAAAGATCCTTTGATGATGCTCGGTCCGCATCAATTTTATGCTGATTGGCTGAATGTCCAATCCTTTGAGGAAGAGTCTTCCGCCTCCTAGATGTCTATGGAGCGTTTTGGCAAAGCTCTCGGTTTGCAATTTTCTCAGCTATGGCAATGATGCAAAAACCATCCATGAGGTGTGGTTTCCAGAAGAGTTTGGTGATCGTGCGGCAATTGATACGCTCACCAGAATCATTCAAACAGAAAAACTTGTACAGATTTTGTTGGGGCAATGATTACAGCTATAGTGCTATACTCCACGGTCCTGTGGTGATTGCCTCGATTACGAAAGACTATGATTATATTAGCCGCTATGGATCAATCGCAGCGTATCCGTTATTCCATCAGTCTTTTGCCATTTTATGATGAGGGAAAACCGCAAGGATACTCTCAAGAGGGACAACAGCTATGAAGCTGCCAGCAAAGAATCTCGTTATACAATTAGAAGATTTGAGTTTCTAGAAGATTTCAGTTTCGATCTGATTTTACACGTTGTAGTGATCTATGAAAGAAAAGCATAAGAGAAAACAGGCATAGAAGGGGCAATAAAAAACCTTTGAAAGTCCTTTGAAGACCCTTTGAGAGTCCTTTGAAAAAATGGAAATCCTTTGAAAATGAGGTTATTTTTACAAAACATGATACAAAATTTGTTGGTCTCTGCATGCATATCTTATAAATTTTAGGTGTCAAATAATGGGATTGCCGGAAGAAATGCATCATCTCAAACTGCGGTTCTGAGACAAGCAAAATAAGACTCATGAAAGCGACTCTAAATACCTCTTAAAGCTTCTTTGAGAACCGCTTAAAAACTCTGTAAAAAAAATAAATTGCTGCAAAACTTGGTGTCAAATTATGCAAAACTTGGTGGCAAGCTACAAAAATACAACAACTAAAAGGTCTTTGAGAAAATGCTTCAGGAAAATGAATGGTAGCGGAGGAGGGATTTGAACCCCCGACACAAGGATTATGATTCCTCTGCTCTAACCTACTGAGCTACTCCGCCAAAAGTAATAAATATAATCGTAACTTCTCTCATCCCTTGCGGATATAAGAGGTAGAATAGTAAGATGTCAAGCATCGTTTTTAAGCTTTTTACTTGTCATTCTATTTCATCCCCGATATGGAGTGAGTCGTAATATGTTTTTTATACAAACAGGTAAGATATAAAAATGTCGGCACGTGTAGCGGTTTTAGGATGTGGTCATTGGGGTGGAAATCATATACGGACACTCCACGGGCTTGGAGCACTGGCAGCGGTTTCTGATATGAATGTTGAGCGTGCTGCAAGTTTTGCAAATATGTATGGGGTGGACCTTATTGCGCCTAGTGATCTTTTTACTCATGAAGATATTGATGCATTGGTATTGGCGTTACCTCCGCAATTTCATACAGAAAACGCGTTGTGTGCTCTTAAGAATGATAAGGATGTATTGGTTGAAAAACCAATTGCTTTAAACGTAGCAGATGCTGAGCATCAAGTTCAGCTTGCTGATAAATATGGACGCGTTTTTATGGTGGGCCATATTTTGCGGTTTCATCCTGCTTTTGAAAAAATGTGTGAATTGGTAGAAGAGGGAGAGCTGGGTGAGATACGTTATATCTACTCTCATCGGTTAGGTTTTGGAAAATTCCATACACAAAGTGATGCTTTATGGGATCTTGCGCCTCATGATCTTTCAATGATTTTGGCTTTGACGGGATGTGAACCTTCTGAGATTCGTGGTGAGGGGGCTTCTGTCATGAATCAGCTCTCTGATTTTGCTCATATTCATATGATTTTTCCAAATGGTATAAGAAGTCACCTGTTTACTTCACGTTTTACTCCCTATCGTGAAAGGCGTTTAACTGTTGTCGGTACAAAGGCGATGCTTGTTTTTGATGATATGGAACCATGGAATCGTAAATTGGCATTGCACCGTTTTGCTGTTTGGAAGGAAAATAAAGAATGGGCTTTCAGCACTGATGCGTTGAATTATATTGATGTTCATGAAAGTTTGCCGCTTACTTGCGAGTTGCAACACTTTCTTCATTGTATTGAGACGCGTCAATCACCACGCACAAATGGTGATGATGCTCTTGCTGTTTTACGCGTTTTAACTGCTGCTAGTGTCAGTCATTCTTAAATGAAAGAGATCAGTAGTATTTTTGCATTATTGTGATTATCAATGGAGTTCATATGCAATTCATCGACCTTGGGGCGCAGCGTGCGCGTATTGAAGACAAAATTAATTCTGCAATTGCACATGTGGTCGCCAGTGGTCAGTATATTTTGGGGACAAAAGTAACAGAGTTTGAAGAACGGTTGGCAGAGTATCTTGGCGTTAAACATGTGATTGCTTGTGCCAATGGGACTGATGCATTGAAAATGCCTCTTATGGCCCAAAATATTGGTCCAGGTGATGCTGTGTTTTGTCCTAGCTTCACATTTTGTGCAACTGCTGAAGTTGTTGCTTTAGTAGGAGCTGAACCTGTTTTTGTTGATGTCCTTCCTGATACATTCAATATTGATGTTGAAAAACTTCGTGAAGCAATAGAAATGATTAAAAAAGAGGGGCGTCTTAAACCAAAGGCAATTATTGCCGTTGATTTGTTTGGTCTTCCTGCTGATTATATCGAAATTGCTAAGATAGCTGTACAGGAAAATCTTTTTGTTATTGAAGATGCTGCTCAATCTATGGGGGGAAAAAGCGGTAATATTATGTGCGGCGCTTTTGGTAATGTTGCTGCAACAAGTTTTTATCCCGCAAAACCATTGGGGTGTTATGGCGATGGAGGCGCGATGATGACCAATGATGATAATTTGGCAGAACTTTTACGATCTATTTTGTTTCATGGTAAAGGTGAAACGCAATATGACAATGTGCGTATCGGTATGAATTCACGTCTAGATACTCTTCAGGCTGCAATTTTGCTGGAAAAACTTGTGATCTTTGAAGATGAGATGGAAAAGCGCGTGGCAATTGCCAAACGTTATTTCGATGGCTTAAGAGATATTGTTACAGTTCCAGATATGGAAGAGAATGCGCGTTGTGCTTATGCACAATATACTATTAAAGTAGAAGAGCGTGATAAATTAAAGGAATATTTACAAAAGAAATCGATTCCGACAATGATTTATTATACCACTCCATTGCATCAACAACGAGCTTATAAACATTTTCCTTATGTAAAAAATTCTCTTTCTGTTTCTGAGTCTTTAGGGAATTGTGTTTTAAGTTTACCAATGCATCCTTATTTAACGACAACAGATCAGGATATGGTGATCCAGCAAATAAGGGATTTTTATCGTTCTTGAGGGAATGTTTTTATCCTTAAAGCGTTTAATAGGGGGCTTTGTTTTTGGTTCTCTTCTTGGAAAAGACTTTTGGTTTGTCATTTCAAAATAACGTCATAATGATTAGCTCTTCTGTTTAAGAAGAGAGCTTGACTATTAAAGATATTCCTTAAAATTTTTTCGCGGTGTGATTTTATGTGATGAAACAATCTGCTTTTATCAATCTCAGTTATTCTACTTAAGTCATTTAAAAGAAACTTATGTAAGGGGCGTTTTTTTGCCGGAGGCTATCTTTTTGCGAATACATGATGCTAGATCGTTTTTGCCTTTAGAATTTTGGATCAGTATGTTGATTGGGGATGCTTCACCCTCTTGTAAGGCTATTTGAGCAGCTAATGTTGCTGCTAATTCCTTTGTTTCTTCACGCAATTCATCCAAGAGTTGGCGGTTTGTTGTAGCGTCAAGCGCATTGGTTTGAATTTTTTGTAAGAGTTGCTGATAATGTGTGATTTTTTCACGCATAGTTTTGATGTCCATGATAAAAGTGTTTGATGCAACAGTATTTTTTGTGGTCACAAGTGATTCTTGTGGAGGGGGGAGGATGTCTTGCGTAGGACGACATAATTGATAAAACTGTTCAGTTATTTGGCTAAGTTGTATTTTTTGTTGCGCATATTTTTTTTGCAAAGAGTTGTATTTTTGCTCATTTCGCACGCATTCTACAGCATGTTGTGCACAAAGAAAATCATAGTTTGCTTGTCTTTCAATGTGTGATAACGGAATTTGTGCAGTAGCATATTTATGCGCAAAGTGAATGACTTTGCGCCAAATAAGAGGAGAAAAGAGCACGAGTAACCATGAGGTGCAAGCAACTCCGAGAATAAAAAAAAGAAACGATTGGATAAACATAAATTCTCTTTTCGATAAGGATTCGTTTTAAAATGGATTCCATGTCGGTTTTTGTGTTAATTTTAAATATCCTACATTGATGCCAAGGCGTGCGCCAATTCCTGTACGGATTGGAACTAACAAAACATTGTGTTTTTTGAGGACATGAAAACCAACACCTGCAATTAAATAGGCCGAACCAGAAAGACCACCATAGCGTCCCCATAAATTATTTATATGATTGAGATCATAAACTAAGATCATTAAGCGAGAACCTTGTCCGCCAAAATCCCATCCCATAGAGGGACCCTGCCAAAAAACTTTTCTCTGACCATAGCTTTTGCTAAAAAGTATGCCTTCGCCATAGGTTAATCCAGCAAAAAAAGCACCGGAAGCTTCTTCCCCTAAAATATAACCATTTGGATAACCGTATTGTGAAAAGATGTTTTGAATGGCTATGGCGATACCGCTAGCAGTTTTTCCAAAAAAAGTATGACCAGAATCAATAATTTCTTGCAGTGAATAATGGGGTTCGTTTTGTTCTATTGGTCGAAGTTGAGCATTTGCACTATTGATGATGACGAATAAAAGGAAGATGATAGATACAACATTTCTGTACCAGCGTGTTAGAAGAGAGAGAGTCATAAAATTTTTCCCTTTTATTAGTTATAAACAAAAAGATAATATTAGCATTTTCATTCTATTCAAATAAAAATAAGATGTAAGATTATTTAAACTATTGAATTTTTTTTAAAAAATTCTTTAGCATGATTGTTAAAATTCTATACATGCATTGGATGTTAAGAGTTTTTCTTTAAAATGAAGCTGTTTTTTTAATTCTTGGAGTTCTCAAAATTATGACATTAGCTGTTTCTTTGGAGCCTACCGATCTTGCTGCTTTGCTTTGTAGCCGTATTTGCCATGATTTGATTTCACCTGTTGGTGCTATTCAAAATGCGATGGAACTTTATGATGAAGGGGGGGCTGAAGAAGATGCTTTGCAATTGGTGCGTTGGTCTGTTGCTAGTGCTTCTGCACGTCTACAATTCGCGCGATTGGCTTTTGGTTTTGCCGGAGCAAATGGGGAACAAATAGAGACACGTTTTGCTGAGCAGGTTGCACAACAATATATGAAGGAAGAAAAAGCAATTTTAAATTGGCAAGCTTCTTCTCTGCTTTTACCAAAAAATGAAATTAAACTTTTGCTTAATTTGGTGTTAATTGCAAACGCAACAGCTTCTCGTGGAGGAGAAATCATTGTTATGATTTCACAGGATGAAAAAAAACGCTCTTTTCACTTTAAAATTGCCGGTAAATCTTTACGTATTCCTCCTCATTTTATGGCATTATATAAGAGAGAAATGCAAGAAAAAGATCTCGATGCTCATGCTATCCAATTTTATTATACTATGTTGCTTGCTGAGATGACAGATATGCAAATCAATATTGATGAAACTGAAAATTGTATTGTTTTGGAAACTGTAAAAAAGCTTTGAATAAAATAAGACAGAAGCGTTTAAGTTATGTCAAAAAAGAGGGTTTAGATTGTATTCATAAGCAATCGGACTATACCCGTAAAGGGGAATGTTGACCTTTTTGCGCTTTAAGCGTTTTCGTATATAAAAGATTCTTCATATGCAAATCTTTCATTGCAACAGAGAAAAAATCTCGGCCCGCTATACTCCGAGATTTTACAATGTGCATTTTTACTGCTTAAGCGGTTTTACGTACGTTTTCTTCAACTGGATCACGTAAAACGTAACCACGTCCCCAAACTGTATCAATGTAGTTTACATGAGAAGAGATTGCTTCTAATTTCTTGCGGAGTTTACAGATAAACACGTCGATAATTTTAAGTTCTGGTTCATCCATTCCACCATAGAGATGATTAAGAAACATTTCCTTAGTAAGCGTCGTGCCTTTACGTAGAGAGAGAAGCTCTAGCATCTGATATTCTTTACCAGTTAAATGAACGGGATGCCCAGCAACTTCGACGGTTTTTGCGTCAAGGTTGACGGTGAGATCACCTGTAACGATAACGGATTGTGCATGTCCCTTAGAGCGACGAACAACTGCATGGATACGTGCAATGAGTTCATCCTTATGGAATGGCTTCGTCATATAATCATCTGCACCAAAGCCAAAACCACGGACCTTATCTTCAATGGCAGTCATACCAGAAAGAATGAGGACAGGAGTCTTTATCTTTGCTAACCGTAGGGTCCGCAAAACATCATATCCGGACATATCAGGAAGATTTAAATCAAGCAAAATGATATCATAATCATAAAGCTTTCCTAAATCAACGCCTTCTTCACCGAGATCGGTGATATAGACATTAAAGTTTGCCGACTTTAACATTAACTCAATGCTTTGAGTCATCGCTTTATCATCTTCAATTAATAATACGCGCATTTTAGATCCCTCACTTTGCCCCTCCGAATCACAAGGAGCACTTTTGTTTTAACAGCTGGTAAAACAGCTGTTATAAAAACAATTCATGAAATCAAACACTTATAACAAAAGTGTCTATGAATATTTCAGCGGTACGCGTAACAATCACCACTGTGTCCCCCACTGTCTATGATAGTGGTTAACAAAATATTTTTATTTTTGAAAGAGATTATAAAATTATTTTAGAAAAATCACATATTTTTAAAAAATCAAAAAAGAAAGAGCTTGTTTCTCTTCCTTACTTTAATTTTTAAAAACACCTTATCAGAGATTTTTTTAAAGTAGTTTTTACAATTTCAGTGTTTATTTACTGAGCTTTAAATCTCTTCATTCTATGGTTCTATAGTTTAGATGAAAAGTAAAGAAAGCGTTATATCTCTTTTTAAACAAGCTAGCGGCAAGGATGCTTAGAGAAGATGAGTGAGAGAATTGTAAGTTTAAAGGGCTGTTTTCGTTGGAAAGAGTCTGAGGAGATCTGTTAAGAGTATGAATGTAAATTTTGAGTTGGCGTAATCGAGGAGTAGTAAGTATGAAGCCACGGAAAAGTATGGTGCAGTTGAGGATGTTTCAGGCACGTGAAAAACGTCGTGAAATTGCACAGCTTGATATGATGATCGCAGAATTTGAGCGAATGGTATTAGAACTGGAAGCACAAATTATTAACGAAGAACGCAAATCTGGAAACAATGACGTTCACCATTTTGCTTATTCTGCCTTTGCTCGTGTAGCGCGGCAAAGGCGTGATAATCTTATAAATTCGATTCGTGATTTGCAGACTCAAAAAACAAATGCTGAAATGACTCTCCATGAAGTTAATACGGAGTTACAACACGCACAGCTTCTTGAGGAACGAGAAAAGAAGATTGCGGTAGATGATGAGGGGCTTTTCATTCATTCTAACTCAATGACTGGATGATAAAGGCTATAGTTTGAAAAGAAAGCCTTTGAGAAAGTCGTGTGCTAGCAATGCATTGATTTATAATGATAACTCATCTTTTGCATGTTGAATAAGATCCCCAAATATTATACGATTCTTTCATCTTAAGTCCTTTTATTTTGAATCAATCATAATCATTTATGCACGTCATAAGCGGGATTCATGTGGGTAAAAACTTTAAAAAAAAGAAGTAAAAATGCCTCTTAATGAATCAGTCTCAAGACTGAGGGGCGTTGCGATATTGGGGGTTGACAAAGAGTGTGATGGAGCTGACTTGTCCCTTCATAAGCGTAAAGATGGTGGTGTTAGAGGCTTTGAAACACGCAAAACAGCCAAACTTGATAAAAGTTTGGCTGTTTTGCGGAGGGCTGTTGTTCCCAAATCATTACTAAGAGCCATTAATGCCTGTAATGTTGGATTCTGGTTGTTCGTAATCCAGCGAGACCGTGTTCATCGATTAAACTTTGCCATGAAAGAAATTCTTCTACGGTCAAAGTGTAGCGTTGACACGCCTCATCAAGACTTAACAATCCACCTCTCACAGCCGCAACAACTTCCGCTTTGCGACGGATTACCCAGCGCCGTGTTGTTTTTGGTGGTAGATCGGCGATTGTAAGTGGACTTCCATCGGGTCCAATAACGTATTTCATTTGTGTTTTTATCAAATTGGTCATTGTATCCTCTATCTAGTCAAGGACTTGATTCTTTTTTAAAGCATGAAATTTAAAAAAAAGCTAAACACGTTGAAAGAAAAAATTAATAAAGTAAGCTGCTATGTAAAAAGTAAGGTGCAAAGTGAAATATGTAGAAGCGCTTCTTAGAGTCTTTTTTATCAGCGTTTTTTTAAGAGTAAAAAGAATTTGCGTTGTGCCTTATTTCCATCACTCTTTTTTGTTTGCAGCTGCTATAAAGAAAGTCATGCTATTGGTTGTGGAAAGTATAAAAAAACAATATAAAGAAGTGAAGTAATGAATAGCGCGCATAACGTCATTAATCAATCGATAACTATTAATAGAGAATGAGTACATGTTTTTGAACAGTCTTGATTTGCCAGGACCACCTGAGAATTCCCGTATTGTTGTTGCAATGTCGGGGGGCGTTGATTCGTCGGTTGTTGCCGGTCTCTTAAAAAGGGAAGGCTATGATGTCATTGGCATTACTTTGCAGCTTTATGATCATGGTGCTGCAACACATCGGGTGGGGTCGTGTTGTGCTGGACAAGATATTGAAGATGCTCGGCGCGTAGCAGAAACTTTGGGGATTCCTTATTATGTTCTTGATTATGAAAAGCGGTTTCGCGAAGCGGTGATTGATCCTTTTACAGAAAGTTATGCACATGGAGAGACTCCAGTGCCATGTGTAGCATGCAATCAAACTGTTAAGTTTGCAGATTTATTAGCAACTGCACGTGAGTTAGGTGCGGATGCTTTGGCGACGGGTCATTATATTCGTTCTCGTCCCCATGGTGCACATCGGGCACTTTTTCGTCCGCTCGATAATGATCGTGATCAGAGTTATTTTCTTTTCGCAACGACACAAGAGCAGATTGATTATTTACGCTTTCCACTTGGAAACCTTCCAAAAGCGCGTGTTCGTGAAATAGCAGCAGAAATGGGCTTTGTTGTTGCAAATAAGCATGACAGTCAGGATATTTGTTTTGTTCCGCAAGGAAAATATTCCGATGTTATTACAAAATTGCGACCAGAGGCAGCAAATCCTGGAGTTATTATGCATATAGATGGACAGGTTTTAGGAAAGCATTCAGGAATTGTTAATTATACTGTTGGTCAACGTCGTGGTATTGGTGTTGCAACGGGTGAAGCGCTTTATGTGGTTTATCTTGATGTGGAAAATGCGCGTGTTATTGTTGGACCACGTGAAATGTTGGAAACACGTAAACTCTTTTTGCGAGATGTGAATTGGCTAGGTGATGAGCCATTGGATCATTTTCCTCCTGATGGTATTGAGATGGCTGTAAAAGTTCGTTCAACCCGTCCGCCTCATCTGGCGCGTTTGCATTATCAAGAGGGTATTTTTTCTGTTGATTTGTTGGAACGTGAAAATGCTGTGGCACCAGGGCAGGCTTGCGTTTTTTACGATGGAAATGATAATGAAGCACGTATTCTTGGTGGAGGATTCGTGACGCATTCACAACGTGCTGCTGATACTGAAGTGATGTTGAAACGCGTTTTGTGTGATTTAGAAACAAACACTGATGTTTCTTCCGAACTTAAAACAACAGCTTCTTATAAATGACAATAATATGCGCATGGGGGATATGCTTATGGGGATTGTTTTGTAACTTAAAATGTTATTCCTTTTAGCAAAGTTTATTACAATTGCTAAAATGGGCGAGCGCAATGCCTGTTGCTGTGGAAACATTGAGACTATCAAAGCCGTGAGCCATGGGAATGCGTAAGGTTTTTGATCTTTGTAGTATATCAGTTGGTAAGCCATCACCTTCTGTTCCTAAAATAAGCGCTGTCCTTTTTGCTGTTTTTGCTTGCTTGAGAGAGCATTGAGCAGAGGGAGAGAGTGCGTAAGTATGAAAATCTGTATCATAGAGCGTCTCTAAAATATTATGAATATCAGCACCTTGTGTATAGGGGACCTTTAGAGCAGCACCAGCAGACACTCTGATGGATTTGCGGTAAAGAGGATCGCATGAGGTTTTGTCAATAATGATGCCATTACTGGCAAAGGCAGCAGCATTGCGAAAAATAGCTCCCATATTATCATGGTTAGAAATACCGCATAAAACGAGAATCAACGCTTCTTCTGGTAAATCTTGTAAAAACTGTTGTAGTGATGGTAGTGTTTTGCGTTTACCGATACCGAGTATACCGCGATGGACATGGAAACCGACAATATTGTCCATGACTTTTTGCGGAACACAATAAATGGGACATGTTGGCTGTGTCTCCTCTAAAAGGGGCATCAGTCCAGGAAGACGTTCCGTCACCATAAGCAATGAAAGAGCAAAAAATTCTTTCGAATGGAGCAATGCCGATAATATCACTTTGCCTTCAGCAATAAATTTATGTTGTCGTCCTACAAGATCTCTTTCACGAATGTTACGATAATCGTACAGACGTGTGTCATCAGTTTGGTAGATTGGTGTAATATTTAAATGCATACAAAAATTCTTAATACTCTTTTTTCTAAATTACGAGATATTAAATGTTTGCTTGATTTTGGTGAGAGAAGCGAAAAAAATTCATTATTTTAAAACCTATGGTAGAATCTATGTTGACATATTGCAACTTTAGGTATAGTATCAAGATATCGAATACAGAACAATCTATGTTGTTGTATCGGTTGTAGAGTTTTAGGTCCCCGCTATTTCCTAAGCTCTACAAGCCCTTCGTTTTAAGGGAAGAGAATCTGGGTCCCCAATGCCCAGATTCTTTTTTTTTGGGGGGATTATTGTGTTTTTTCTTTGTTTTTGAAGATGATTGTTGTTTTAGCTGTTATCTTTCTTGATATGGCTGCGCTATAAGGTTGCAAGGAGAATGATTAGTGATCTTTTTAGCTGTGTGCGTTTGAGCTGATATATTGATTGGTTTAACGCGCATAGAAAATTGAATCATGGCATGGAAATATGATCTCTTTGAGAAGAAATAATAGGTATTGTCTCATTATGACAACGTTTTGATTTATAAGGATAATCTATCGTTATTCCTATTGCATTAGAACCCTGAATACTCTACGTTCTCTCATTTCAATTTTGTTTATGATAAATCAAACCATTCCTTTGTGCATCACAATTGGGATTATCGTGTGGATAAAAAATAGAGAAGAAAGGAGTAAAAATGTCTCTTATGAATCGTCTGAATACCAAGAGCTGTTGCAACATTGGGGGCTGGTAAATAGTGTGATGGAACCACTTGTACCTTCAAAGGCGAATCATGAAGGAAAATACAATAAAATCAATATATTAAGTGTATTTATTTTATTTGAATCCACTTGAGAATCCACACTTTTATGTATGATTCAATTGACCATTTTTTTAACAATAGCCATCTATAAACAGACCATAAAAAGCAAATCATGATGCCAATGTTATAATATATGAGAGTATTCAAATGAAATGCAAAGCAGCTATCATTCATAATATCTCATAAATTGTAACAAAACGTCTTTATCATAAAAAATCGCATTGTTAAAACAATATGCTTTATATGATAGAACGCAAAACACGAATCAAAAGCTGTTTTGATAATATGTTTAAAGTAATAAACGCAATTTGGATTGAATGATTAAGGACTCCTCAAAAATGAGGGTACCTTTTTTCATAAGCAAAGAGAAGTTGAGAGATAACATCATTAAACGCAGATGTTTAAAAAAGAGCTCTATAGCTGTTTTTTGTTTTATGAGAGATTGCTTTAAAAACCAGCGCTTGCTTTTGATTGACTTGATATAACTTACAAAGCGTTTTGATTTTAGAATGTAATTTCTTTGAAATTTACTCAACTCAAAAATGAGCTTAGTATTTTAATATGTTTTAAAAGAGGTTTTATAACCATTAAGAGAGTTAACATGTTTTCTCATTCAAATGTGATGATCTAAAAGAACGCTTTCATAATCATTCCTTTATATTATTTTGGATAAGTTTTTATAAAGAGACTAGAGAGCTTGCAATATTAATACGTTTTGTATATATGCATTTACTCATTTGTTAATTTGTATTTTTTAGTTACATTTTTATTTACAAGCCGCGTCACGTAAAAATGGCACGGCTTTCTTTTTTGCTCTCTTGTCTTTTGAAATGGCATGAAACCAACGCCCCCCGCATTTGTTATTATTCTTCAGTATCAACAATCTCTATAAGAATATCGCTCTTATTAACCTCCTTATTTTTGGGAACCTCTCTTATCTCACTTTTTCGATTAAGTTTTGCACGCCCACAAGCACGACCAAAGACTTTGATCGTATGGGAAACCTGAGCTTTACCATAAACAGAGCCATAAATTTGTGCACAGCCACTCACTTTTGCATAATCATAAACCTTGCCATAAATTTTTGCACGGCTATTAACAACAGCATAGCCATAAACATGCGCAGTGCTAAAAAGACAAGCAGAGCCTAACACTCTAGCGTTGCCATAAAGCCTTGCATATTCAAAAAGATAACTATTATGAAAAAGATGCGCATTGCCATAAACATGGGCTTCAATTGAAACGCGACTATTGCCATAGACACGAGCCTTGCCATAAACATAGCCAGCCACATGCGCACTATCATAAACAAATGCATTGTCATAAATTTTTGCATATTGAGAAATAAACACCTTATCATGCACCTGAGCATTGCCATAGACAAGACCACAAATTTGCGCATTGCCTCGTATTTTTGCATTGTCATAAACACGGGCATGTTTATAAACCAATGCATTATCATAAACCCAGCAAAGACCGTTATGAGAAAGATTTTCTTCCTTTTCAATAAAACCGCCCAGTTGACCAGACTTGACATCAGAAAAGCTTTTTAAAGCCTGAATGCGATAAAGCGTTGTAATTTTTTGTGTAATTTTATCTTTCAGTTGTTTTGTTTCATTAGTTAGTTTGTATTTTTTGGACATCATAAGACCCCTCACAATCTCTCTTGTGAAAAAAATTGCATGGAAAATGTTGGAAAAAGGGAGCCCCCCCCGCGGCGCTCTAAATGTTTAAAAAGGCTTTATTACGCAGCCAGATGATTTTTATTTCATTATCGGAAAGCAATTCGATATAAGACCTTGTTTCAATATCATCGCGCGTTTTTTCTAAAATCATAACAATGCCGTGACTATGAGCATTTTCATAAATATGAACATAATTGACGACACGGGCGTGATCATAAATTTGTGCATTACCATAGACATGGGCATGGTCATAAATGATCGATTTACCAAGAACGATTGCATTGCCATAGACATAACCAGCGATAATAGCGTTATGATAGACCCTAGCATTTTCAGAAACCCGACCTGAGTTTAAAACCAGAGCTGTAGTTTGACAGTATGTTTTGCAGTAAGTGGGAAGAGGTGGGATTAGGTAGGAATACGTGATAATTTGTTGTTTTTATGCATATTTTTTACCATGAAATGCGCGTTTTGTCAAAAGAGATTTTGACACCTGAAAATGGCAAAAAGAACGAAAAATGCCAAAAGTTAGAATTTTGCACTAAAAATAAGAAAATCCTTTGAATGGTCTTTGAAAACCCTTTGAAGAATTTTAAAAAGTCTGTGAAAGCCCAGAAAACCGGCTTTGAAGACCCTTTGAAAAAAATGAAGAAAAAAATGTAATAAACTTCAAAATCAGCCAAAAATGACCCAAAAAGCAAAAAAGATTTTCACCTATTGGTGATTATCTCTTTTTAGAGGCAATATAATTTTATAAATCAAATAGTTATATTGTTTTTCTAATGTAAAAAGATTTTCATATCGATTTTTCTTTTTAAAGGGGCATTAGGCCGTATTTTGTGTGGTTGTTAGATGTGCTTTTTCAGCTTCAATTTGTCGCTTTAAATGCAACTTTAGAAGAGGAAAAGTCGCTTCGACTTCTTCTGGGTCATTGATGTTTTGAACAAGCTCTTGCAACTTTCTATAAAGCTCTGCCGCTAATTCCGCTATATCTTCAGGGGGGAGTTTTATTTTTGCGTCGCGATAGGTCGTATAAGCTATGCGACCGAGCTTTTTCATCAGCCCAGTAGGGATGGTAGGTGCTTTAAAACCTGCTGCTTTCGCTTTTGCCATGTCACTAAACATTTCACCATTGCCGGTAACAAGCCAATCTAAGGATATTCCACAACGATCTTTATATATTCGCAGTATTGATGATGGGGGCTCTCGTAGACCTGTTTCATAATTGCGCATAGTCGTTTCGGGAATATCAAAATGTTTAGCAAATTGCTTGCGCTCCGTGAAACCAAGGGTGTGCCGTATTTCACGCAATCGTTTTGCCAGTTCTGTTGTAGGTTCTTTTTCAGGGCGTGCCAAAAAAAATCACTCCAAATGACATTTGGGTATTTACAAAAGCCTATTTAGGCTGTATACCTCATATTACTGTCTGTTAAAAAAGACAGTTATTACACAAAGAACCCCACAAAAGACGGATGTTTGCGGCATCCGTTTCAAGCAGGAGCGAAAGTTATGACTATCACACAAACATGGGATCGCCATAGTATTTTAGCTGAGCTACGCCGCCGTAATATGACCTTGGCGGAACTCACGAAAGTTTATCAAATCCCGTCATCCAGTGTCAAAAACATTTGGACACGGCCCAATGAAAAAGCTGAACGTGCCATTGCCGATTTTATCGGCTTGCCCGTCGAGCAGGTTTTTAGCGACCGCTATCCTAAAACGAACCGTCGCATTTTTAAAGCAGCAAAACATGCCAATACGGATTTGAGTGCACATTCCACATTGCGCGGTAATGCCGCTTGAACTTTGTTGCAAGGTTGTGCGTGTGTTTTACGCATTTCCCATGAATTTAAATATCATAAGATAAAAAGAGTTATCAATGTCTAAACATCAATACGAAATAGGCAAGATAAATTGCAGAGAGTTGCATGGTCAAACGGCTGTTTGGATAGGTTTGTTTTGGCGCTTAGGTGGTAAGCAGGTTCTCTTTAGAGGGGGGTGTTATGGTTGCAGCTTGTAATTTATGGACCCCAGAGGCAAAAAGAGAAATCGTCAACCCTTATTCAGAAGTTGAACGGTTAGAAACGATGCTTGCTTGTTGTTTTAAGGCGGTGAATGGAGGCTTTAGGCATCTTCCAATCCGGTATATTATTGATCCGCCGCATGGTTTGTTTGATGCGGCATTAGCACGGCAGATTGTTATTCATATTTTGCATTATCAGTTTGAAGTGCCGCGGCGGCGTATTGTCGCCATACAAGCACGGCAGCGGACTTCTATATCTTTGTCTCTTCAAGTGATTAGTCAGCGTTTGAACGATCCTGTTTTTGCTAGGGCTTATCGAAGATGGGTGTGCCGTGCGATGGATTTGTTTTTTAAAGAAATGAGAAAGGCGGCGGGGTGATGGCACAGTTTCAAAGGCTTTCTCTTGATGTGATTGTTGTGCCGGAGCGTATTCGCCCTGTGGATGATGAGCATGCTAAGGCTCTTGCGCAATCGATAGCGCGAGAAGGGTTGATGAACCCGATTACCGTGCGCCATACGCCCAATGCAAAAGAGGGTAATTATACGCTTATTGCCGGTGCGCACCGATTACGGGCTGCTGCGCTTTTGGGTTTTGGCGAAATTGATGCGGTTGTTGTGCAAGCGGATAAGGAGAATGCTGCACTATTAGAGGTTGCGGAAAATCTGTTTCGTAATGAATTATCTGTTATTGACCGTGCTTTGTTTGTCCAGACCTACCGTGAATTGTGGGAGAAGAAGTATGGGGAGATTCAACGTGGTGGGGACGGTAGTAACCAGCATAAAAGCAAAAAAGAGCAATTGGGTAAAGTTTACCCTATTGCTCAAATCAGTGATAATGCCTCTTCAAATGACAATGAAATCGCCCGTGAAGGGGACGAAGTAGCAAAGGTGCAAGTTGCACCTTTGCCAAATGATGGGTCTTTGGAGGAATTCGGTCAAGTTGACCGAATTGCTCAAAGGAGTAGCAATAGTGCAAAGTTTGCACAATTGCATGATGAAGAGCAATTGGGTAAAGTTTACCCTTTTGCTAAACATGTGGCGGACCGCATTGGTTTATCGAAACGCGCAGTACATTATTTAACAAAGATTGCGCAGCATTTACAGCCGGAATTGCGGTCGGTTTTGCGTGGGACCGCCTTGGCGGATAATCAGGCACAATTGTTAAAATTGGCAAAGATGGAGCCGTTGGCACAGCGGAGAGTGGCGGTTGCGTTTCAACAGGTTGAGGGGGATTTGCGACGGGCTTTTGATTTGGTCAATGGGATTAATACGCCCCCGCAAATTAATGAACAGGAACGGATTTTTGCCCAATTATTGGGGGTGTGGCAAAGGGCGAATGAGCAAACGCGGGCGCGTTTTTGCGCCTATTTAGAAAAGCAAGCGGTGGAGGTGCAATGATGAAGATGCATGGTTGCGGGCAGCTTGATTTTTTTCAACAGCCGGTTTTTCCTTGCCGCGAACCGGTTGCGCAGATTGATTTGGAGCGGTTTCGCTCACACATGAAGCGCGCCATGGCACGGGCTTTACGCGAATGCCGGTTTGAACGCAGCGTGGTTGCGGAACGTATGGCGCATTATTTGGGCATTGGTTGTTTGAGTAAGGCGAGTTTGGATGCTTATGTTGCTGAGAGTAAGCAGGTGGATATTTCTCTACCGCGTTTTAAGGCCTTTGTGCGGGCGACAGAAGCTTTTTGGCTCTGGGATGAGGTGGTGCGTGAAGATGGTTTGTTGTTGTTGCAAGGGGATGAAGCGCGCTTGGCAGAGATTGCAAGGCTCCAGCAAGAACAGCGAGAGATTGCGGCACGGTTAAAGGTTATGCGTGCGACCCCTGTGAGAATTAGACGGGGGCAGCCATGAAGGAATGGTTTAGTATTGCTGAATTGGCTGAAGCGGCTTTGCCAGGGTTGCCGAAGACAAAAATTGGTCTCAATAATTTTGCGCTTAAAAAATGGCGTTTGAATAAACAATTGTTTCGCCAAACATTAGGTAAGACCAAGCCGGTTTGGGAGTATCATCTCTCGTTATTGCCGGAGGAGGCGCGGGCGGCTTTGTTGGTGCGCTCTGGTGCGGGGTGTGTTTCGGGGGAGAGTCGTGGGCAAAAAGAAGACCTTTGGGCGCGTTATGAGGGGCTTTCAAAGGAGCATAAAAGGCGCTGTGAAGAGCGTTTGAAGGCACTTTGTTTTATGGATGATTTACTCCATGGAGGTCTTGGCGTGCATGATGCGGCGGTACGGACGGGGGTTCATTTTGGTATCAGTTGTCGGTCACTGTTTCATTGGTGGCAAAGGGTGGAAGGTTATGAACGCCCTGATTGGCTTGCGGCTTTAGCGCCTTGTTATGGTGAGGAGAATTTTTCACAATTTGCGCCTTGTCATGAGGAGGCTTGGGAGGTTCTCTGTTCGGATTATTTACGTCCCTCTAAACCGGCTTTTTCGGCGTGTTATCGGCGGATGGTTGTGATTGCACGAGAAAAGGGTTGGGAACCACTTCCTTCGGAGCGGGCTTTGCGGCGGCGTTTTCATAAAGAAGTTTCCAAGGCGGCTGTGGTGTTGGCGCGTGAGGGAGAAGAAAAGGCAAAAAAGCTTTATCCAGCACAACGGCGTGATCGCTCGAGCCTGCATGCTTTGCAAGCGGTGAATATGGATGGGCACAAGCTGGATGTTTTTGTGACTGTGCCTTGGGCGGAGAAGCCTGTGCGGCTTTATTTGATAGCTATACAAGATCTTTATTCGGGGAAGATTTTATCGTGGCGCCTATCGGATGTTGAAAGCTGGGAAATCGTTCGTTTGGTGATTGGTGATATGGTTGAAGCCTATGGGATACCGGAGCGCATGACTTTGGATAATGGGCGCGCCTTTACCAGCAAATGGATTTCTGGGGGTGTGCAAAACCGTTTTCGCTTTAAGATTAAGCCGGATGATCCGCAAGGACTTTTGACGAGTTTGGGTGTGCAATTGCAATGGACGACGCCTTATAGTGGGCAATCGAAACCGATTGAACGGGCATGGCGTGATTTGGCGGAAGGGATTTCGAAACATCCTTTTTGTGCGGGGGCTTATACGGGCAATAAGCCGGATGCCAAGCCTGAGGATTATGGTAAGCGTGCGATTGGATTTGAAGAATTTAAAGCCCATGTTGGCGCGCAGATTATGGCGCATAATGAGCAAACGGGGCGCAAGGCGGTTAATTGTGCGGGGCGCAGTTTTGATGTGACCTTTGCTGAGAGTTTAAAAGCCGATGGGACGATTGTTCGGCAAGCAACAGCGGCGCAACGGGCTTTATGGCTTTTGACTTCACAAGCGCTTCGGGCGCAAAAGGGCACGGGTGAGATCCATTTTTATGGCAATCGTTACTGGGCGCGTGCGTTGAACGAATATGCGGGACAGAAGGTGATTGTGCGCTTTGATCCGGATGATTTGCATCAGGATTTGCGGGTTTATGATTTGAACAATCGGTTTATTTGCATGGCATCTTGTCTATGTGATGTGGGTTTTTACGATCAGCAGGCGGCGCGTTTGAATGGGCGTTTGCGTAAAGAATATGTGAAGGCTGTGAAAGCCGAAAAGCAGTTGGCAGCCAAACTTGCCCCTGATCAATTGGCTGATGTTTATGGGTGCCTTGAGAAAAAGGGCAAAGAGTTAAAACGCAAATCTGCGATCAAAGCAAAGGTTACACGATTGGTTGCAAACAATGTGGGGAATTTGGCTAATAGGGGGAATTTGGCTTTGACAGCAAAGGAGGATGAGGCTTTGGAAGAAGAAGAATTTAGCCAACATCTTCACAAGGCTTTAAGACGGCTTTCTGTCTGTGATGGGGGGCGTGAAGTGATAAAGTTTCCTAAGCAATAGGAAAAGGAGAGGGGGATTTTAGGGGACTGGTTGAGGTCCATGTGCGGGGTTGAAGAATGAACAGAGAAAGGGGGGAGAAGTCTTATCCATTTCAATTTCTAAATCAATACAATCCAATTTTTATGCGTCTTTGCCTGATTGGGTGAGGAGTATGGAGTGATTTAAGTTTCCCTTTTGAGTGAAAAGGTGCAGGGGGGAGATTGTCGGGAGCCGGTTGAGTATCGCGTACGGCTTTAGGTTAAACAAAATGGGTAGGTTTGCAACCCTACCCATTCAATAGTCTAAAATCAATACAAGAGGGGATTATAGATGAAATACGCGATCAATGCAACAGTTGAGAAAAATCCTTGGGCGCGACCAAAAATCCAGCCCGAAACAGCAGCAAACCGCAACAGTGATGATATTGCCTTATGGAATGCACTTGTGGATTCGGTGAGAGCTATCGCAAAAATGCATGATTGGACGAAGGCGGAAGTTGCGCGGCGCATTGGCATGCCGGATGGAACATTTTCGCAATGGTATGCGGGCAGTTATGCGGGGCAATTGGGTAAGCAGAATACAAAAGTTCAACAGTGGGTGGAGGCTTTAAAGGAGGTGGATGAACTTTTGGAGCGTATTCCTGAAAAGCCGGCTTTTCAGAGGAATCGTATTGCGCAGGAAATCATTGACACTTTAACATTGGCACAAAGCACGGGCGATATGGTGATGATTACGCTTGATGCGGGCAATGGTAAGACGGAAACATGCCGCCATTACCGTGCGACGCGCCCGCATGTTTATTTGGTGACAGCAAGCCCGCATACGCGCAGTGTTCATGGTATTTTGAATGATATGGCAGCAGAATTGGAAGTGGTGGAATATAATCCCACCCGCTTAACACGCGCTATTGGCAAGAGGTTAGAGCGGGTAGGTGGTGGGACGTTATTGATTGTTGATGAGGCGCAAAATTTAACGGATGAGGCGATTAATCAATTGCGCCATTTTGTTGATGTCAATGGCACGGGTTTGGCTTTGGTTGGCAATGATGAGATTTCTGGACGTTTGGTTCACCGTCAAAATGGTCCTTCTTATGCGCAAATTAAAAGCCGTTTGGCGATGCATTTGAAGCGCCGTAAGCCCTATAGTGAAGATATTGCCGCTCGTATCCATGATTGGGGGATTGAAGATGCTGGGGCGATTAAGTTTCTGACAGGGATTGGTTTAAAGGCTGGCGCTTTGCGGCAAATTGACAAAACCATGATGCTGGCACGCATGGCAGCCCTTGGTGATGGGTGTGAGGTCACGCTTAAACATGTCAAAGCGGCTTGGAAAAACCGTGATGTGGAGGAATTGGCATGATCCCTTTATGCGATAAAGAATTATCCAATACGCTTGTTGGTCTTTATGACGATTATCAACGTGGTTTTGAGATTGGCGACCAGATTAAACTGTGTGTTGATTTGGCGTTATCGCTTGAATTGGAATTGAGTATTCACCGTCTAAGCGAAGCAGAAGCGGTTTTAGAAAACCAAGTGGTGGACTCTTTTGCCCGTTGCCAAAATCCTTCTTCAAAGAGGGATGAGGCAGGAGATGAGACAAAAACAATTGGTAAGACAGGTACAGTTATTCCTATAGATTTTGGAGGAGGCAAGTCATGAAACGCAATCCCTATATGGTCGGCGAATGTTTGGTTGCCATGCGTTCTGCTTTGTTAAAGCATGAGTTGGAAGGCATTTTTTTGAGTGCGAAAGATGTTCGAGAATTGAACGATTATTTGCGCCGTTTAGCGCGCTATAACCACATTTTGGGTCATGAACTTTGTCGGTATCGTTGGCAAATAAAGGCGGGGTACCAGCCGCAGTCATGTGAAGTTATACCGTTTCGCCGTTTGCAAAAAAACAAGGAGGATTTTTGTGATGAATCAACGAATTGAGCTTGAAGGCACGCATTATATGAAGGATGCGAAAGGGGCTTTGGTGCCGGTCAATCTGATCCGTCCTGCGGATTTATTAGAAGATGAAACGGTGCGTAAAATTATGGGCTTTGCCAAAGAATTATCGGCAAGGGTTGCGCGTTTTAACAATCATACGATTGCGGATTTGAGTGCCTTTGATAGTTTGCTTGCGCAAGAATATGGTGTGGAGCGGCGCGGCAAAAAGGGCAATTGTACTTACCAGAGTTTTGATGGTTTGCAACGCATTCGGGTGCAAGTGCAAGAGAGCTTTGATTTTGGTCCGCAATTGCAAATAGCCAAAAGCCTTCTTGATGAATGTTTAAATGAGTGGTCTGCGGATGCGCGTCCTGAAATCCGCGCTATTATTACGCGTGCTTTTAATACCGATAAAGAAGGGAAAGTTAATCGTGGTGAAATCTTTATGTTGTTGCGTTTGGATATTGATGATCCTCGCTGGCAGGAAGCTATGCGTGCGATTCGTGAAGCAATCCGTGTGACGACCAGTAAGGAATATGTGCGTTTTTATGAACGGGAGAGTTTGGAGCATCCTTGGCATCCTGTCACGATTGATTTGGCAAAGACGTGAGGAGGCGGTCCCATGTCTTTGGCTGTTCTTCATATGGGCAAACGTGCGTTAGGTCTTGATGATGAGACCTATCGCGCCCTGCTTTTTCGCTTAACAGGCAAGCAATCGGCAAAAGATTTAACTGTTTTAGAACAGCGTCTTGTTGTTGATGAGATGAAAGCGTGCGGTTTTCAGGAAGATAGAAAACGGTTAGAGGGCAAATATGCTAAAAAGCTTCAGGCTTTATGGATTGCGGGATGGAATCTTGGCATTATCCGTGATCGTTCAGATAAGGCATTGCTTGCCTTTGTCAAACGGCAAACGGGGATTGATCATATTCGTTTTTTACGGGATGGAGATGATGCGGCCAAAGCTATTGAGGCGTTAAAAAATTGGTTGCAGCGTGAGGGCGGGGTTGACTGGAAAGGGAAAAAGATTCAAGATTCTTTACAGAAACGACTGGGGCAAAAACTACTGGGATATTTGATTTTGCGTGCCCAATGGAAGCGTTTGCATCCCCGTGGGTCCTTTGACCTTGAGGCTTTTCATCAAGGTGTTATGGCTGTGAGTGGTAAGGGGTTGGACGAGATGGATGTTTTTGCTTTGAGGCAAGTGATGAATGTTTGGGGGCGGAAAATTCGCGGGAGGAAAGATTATGGGGGATAAGCGAGCGTGCAAGAGGAAGCTTATAGCGATTTTCCTGCATTATTGCGTGAAATAGCCGCTGTTGCTGGCAATGAGGCGGCATGGAATATGATGCGGGCTTTTGGTGGGCGACAGGTTTATCTTCCTGGACGCCTTGAAAATGCTGATTGGTTGGTTGAAATTGTAGGGCTTGAAGAAACAGAGCAACTGATCAAGCATTTTTGTTTTAATGGTTCTGGTGTGCGCCTTCTGATCCCCCTTGGCAAAGATGCTGAACGGCGGCAAAAAATGATAGAAGCCTTGCAAAAAGGCTGGTCTGCCGATGCTGCGGCTGCTGTTTCTGGTATGCATGTGCGTACAGCTTATCGCTTGAAGAAGAAAATTTCTTTGCAAGAACCCCAAGATCTCTTATTTCCAGAACTTTAATTGAGTCTTGAAATTGTTTGACTGACAGTGTCAGACTTATTTTTGCGATTAGAAATCCAATAAACTGCGCATGAATTTTATGCATGCGGTGTTTTGTTATGGTTTCGATAGACAGTTCTTTTCTTCATAAGCTTGCCCCTCGATTGGCGCATCATGCGCGCCAAGATTTTATTATTGTGGAAATGGCACGGGCATTGCCTGAAGCTTTGTCTTATGCTGCACTGACAACACCCTTGCGTATTGCGCATTTTCTAAGCCAATGTGCGCATGAAAGTGATGGTTTTTTTACGGTGTGTGAATATGCTTCTGGGCGTGCTTATGAGGGGCGCAAAGATTTAGGCAATGTTAAGCCAGGGGATGGAGTGCGCTTTAAGGGGCGCGGTTTGATCCAATTAACAGGGCGCAAGAATTATCAACGTTTTACGCAGTTTTGGTGTTCGGTCAATGAACAGGCTGTTGATTATGAAGCTTTTCCAGAAATGGTGGAAAGGTTTCCAGCAGCGCTTTGGTCGGCCATTTGGTTTTGGCAGATGAAAGGTTTGAATAGGTTAGCAGATCAAGATGATTGTCTCAGGATCACCAAGGCGATTAATGGAGGAAAGAACGGGCTTGTGCAACGCTTGACCTATTTGAATCGCGCTAAAAAGCTTTTGGGGCTTTTTTGCGAGGCGAAGCTATGAAGCCATCTTATCGTGGTTCGAGGCTCTATTTATGGTGGTCTTTTTGGTTTGCTTGGGGGGTTGTTTTTTTGCTTGTTTTTGGTGGTTTATTAGGTGTGGAGCGCATTGTTGATTTGGCGGGCATTTCTATTCCCTCAATGGTGGCGATTATCGTTGGCAATTTAGGTGTGCACCGCGGCTTTGGTTCATTGGATTTTTCCAATAGGAAGCATGATAACAGGGGCAAGAGCCAAAAACAAAAGAGGATTATGTCCATGCAATTGGGGGATAAACGCAATGTTTAGCCCTCTTTCAAAATTGTCTTTTGGGATGTTTTTTTTGGCAAGTGTGCTGTTGGTGGAATTTGGCTTTATGAAAGCGCAAGTTTTCAAAGCGGTAAAAGCGCGTGATTTGTATTGGCAATTGGAAATTGCCAAGATTTCGGCACGCGCACAGCTTGAGAAAGAGCGGCAAAGGCAAGCAGCAGATGTTGCTGAAAGTCGTGCGCAAAGGATGATTGCAGCTTTGGAACAAAAGCTTACAAAAATGGAGGCAGCAAATGGGACTTTGCCGGTTACTGGCTGTGGTATTGAGCTTGAACGTGTGCGGTTGCTCAACAAGCAAGCCGGTGGATAATCTTTCTTATCGGTTTTTATCGGTTACATTGCCGCCTTTAGCCCAAGTTGCGTGTTCTCGCCCGCTTTTTCTTCCAGAGCGTGCTTTGAACACACGAGAAGTGGTGCATTATTGGGGGCGTGACCGTGCGGCTTTATTGATCTGTGAACAGCGTCGTGCTGCTGCTGTGAGAGCGGTTTTAGCCAAGAGGGAGGGGGAATTGAAGTGAATTTGGATATTAGTGTTGCCAATGGCTGGTTGTCTTTACTGCTGTCGATTGTCGCAATTTGTGGTGTTTTGAAAGCCTATTTTTCTTCTGGTGCGCGAGAAATGTTGAAAGATCTCGTACTGCTTAAGGAGCGTGTGCAAAAGTTAGAAACGGAGATGGATTTTTTGCCTGATCGTGACGGACTGCAACGATTGGAAGTGAATATGGAACGGTTGAATGGGCGTCTCAATACACTTTCTGCACAGTTGCAACCGGTGGCGGCGATTGGAGAGCGTTTGCAAGAGTTTTTACTGGAGAATGCCAAAAAATGAAAGCAGATATGGATAAGATCATCCGTGAAGAAGCGCGGTTGATTATTTTAAAAGGGCTTTTTTGTGAGCGCAGTGAGACTTTGTCGAGTGCGATGATTGAGAGGCTTTTATACAGCTATGGTATCAGACGCGATCGGGATTTTGTGCATAATGAATTGGCATGGATGGAAGATCAGGGTGCTGTCACATTAAAACAGGTGGGTTCGGTTTTGCTTGCGGCGTTAACAGAACGGGGGGCGCGTCATTTAGACCGGAGTTTTCCTATTGAAGGGATTAAACGACCCAAACGCACATCAATAAAATATGAGGTGAAGGATGCGCAAGGTCGGGCGTGGACGCTTAACGGCGATTGATTTATTGCCGCAAGCTTGTGATCAGATTATTGCTGCGGCTGCTGAGGCTTTAAATGGGCGTGAGAAAACACAAATGGCTATTTATAGTGATTTTAAAGCGGCTTTAAAGGCTTTGCAAAAGGAAACGGGATTAAGTTTTTCGATTCCTTCTTTTTCCAGTTTTAATCGTTATTCTTTGCGTTTGGCTGTGATGTCACGGCGCCTAGAACAGACAAGGGAAATAGCGGCAAGCCTTTCACAGCGCTTTGATGCTAAAGCTTGTGACAATATTACGCTGTTGACGGCAGCGGCGATTAAAGAGCTTATTTTTTCTACATTAAGCAGTGGGAAAAACCTTTCACCAAAAGCGGCACAAGAGTTGGCAAATGCACTAAAGGGTGTGTTGGCTGCGGAACATTTGTCGACCACCAGACGGCAAAAGCTTGAGAAAGATTTTGCGACCCAAGCGAGCAAAGCGGTTGATGCGGCAGCGGCAGCGGCGGGACTTTCCAAGGAGACAGCGCGGGCCATTCGTGCGCAAGTGTTGGGGATAAAACATGGCTGAAAGGTGCTCTTTTATAGAAAAACATGCTGATCATCAAAGCGGTTGTGATGTTTGGAAGGCAAGTGTTTTTCCAAAAGAGCAAGATCCTTTAGCGGATGGTGTTTTGATGGCACATCAACGGGCATGGATTGAAGATAAATCACCGTTAAAACTGGTTGAAAAGGGGCGGCGCACCGGCATTACTTTTGCTGAAGCTTTAGATGATACATTGATTGCTGCGGCTAAGCGAGAAGCGGGTGGTGATAATGTTTTTTACATTGGCGATAGCAAAGAAAAGGGACGGGAATTTATTGGCTATGTGAGCAATTTTGCAAGGGCTATTACCAGCAATAGTGGCGATGTGGAGGAATTTTTATTTTCTGATCAAAAGGCGGATGGCTCGACAAAATATATTTCTGCTTACCGTGTGCGTTTTGCTTCTGGTTTTCGTATTGAAGCGCTTTCGAGCCGCCCTGAAAATATTCGCGGGCTGCAGGGGATTGTGGTGGTTGATGAGGCGGCTTTTCATCAAGATGTGCGGGCTGTTTTGGATGCGGTCAATGCTTTGTTGATTTGGGGTGGTAAGATCCGTGTGATTTCCACGCATAATGGCGTATTAAACCCTTTCAATGAATTGATCCGTGAGGCAAGGGCGGGGAAGGTTCCTTTTTCTGTGCATTGTTACCCCTTTGTTGAGGCGGTTAAAAATGGTTTGTTTAAACGGGTTTGTGCCATGAAGGGGGAGGTGTGGAGTGCAAGGGCGGAGCAACAATGGGAGCAGCAGATTCGTGCGTCTTATGGGGTGCGTTTTTCTGCGATGCGGCAAGAATTGGATGCTATCCCAGCAGATCAAGAAGGGGCCGCTTTAACGCGCTTACAGATTGAAAATTGTTGTGCACCTGATATTGCGGTGTTGCGTTTTGCTTGTGTGGATGCTTTTAAAAATCAATCGGATTATCAACGAAGTGTTGCGGCGCTTAACTGGTGTGATGGGCATTTAAAGCCCCTTCATGCTGGGCTTGATCGGCGGCGCCAACATGTTTTTGGAGTTGATTTTGCCAGATCTGGCGATGCAACCTCGATTGTGGTTTTAGAAATTGGGCAAGATCTGGTGCGCCGTGTCCGGTTTATGGTGGAGTTGCGCAATACACCCTTTGATCAACAAAGAGAGATTTTATTTTATGTGGTGAGTGGTTTGCCGCGTTTGTTGGGGGGCGCTTTGGATGCACGGGGCAATGGGGCTTATTTAGCAGAAAAAGCAGCACAACGTTATGGGGCTTGTGTAAAGGAAGTGCAATTATCGCAAAGTTGGTATGGCAAAGAAATGCCTGCTTACTTAGAAGCTTTTGGGGATGGCTCTATTGTTTTGCCGCGCGATTGTGACATTGTTGCTGATCATCAAGCTCTTTCTTATGTGAATGGCATTGTGAAAATTCCTGATAATCATCGTTTTAAAGGCAGTGATGGTTTTATGCGCCATGGTGATAGCGCTATTGCTTGTGCTTTGGCTTATTTTGCTAGCCGTCAAACCCCTGAGATTTACGACTATACGCCTGTTCGTGCTGTTGATGGTTTTGAGGAAAATCCGCTTTTTTCAACCCCCTTTTTTTCAACAATGCAGTCAAAGATTTATTGAGGGAATTTATGAAATGGTAAAACTTGTCGACCAATGGGGTAGGGCGCTTAAAGTCAAAGGGTTGGAGCGTGAAGTTGCGGCACCAACGATTGGTGGGGTTCGTGATGTTTGGTCACAAACCCTTGTCAGTGGTCTCACACCTTTGCAACTTGCTGATATTTTGCAACAGGCAGCGCAAGGCACTCCAGAACAATTTTTCCAGCTTGCTGATGAAATGGAAGAGCGTGATTTGCATTATCGTGCTGTGCTTGGCATGCGTAAAAATGCTCTGACAGGGGTGGAACCTGGAGTGATTGCCGCAAGTGAGAGTGCTTTGGACAAAAAGATTGCCGATGCTGTTTACGAAGTGATTAGGGCACCAACTTTTGTTGATGATTATGTGACGGATTTATTAGATGCTTTGGGCAAGGGTTATGCGGTTGTTGAAACCTTGTGGGACAAAAGTGCCACAGCATGGTGGCCTGTTGCGTGGAAATGGCGTGATCAGCGGTTTTTCCAATTGGATAGACGGGATGGTTTTCATTTGCGTTTAAAAGAAGAAGATGGCTCTCAAGATGGTAGCGAATTGCCTGCTTATAAATTTTCCATTCATCGACCAAAGCTTAAAAGCGGTTTGCCAATCCGGACAGGGCTTGCGAGGCTTGCGGCTTGGGCTTTCCTTTTTAAGTCTTATACCTTAAAGGATTGGATGGCCTTTTTAGAAATTTACGGCATGCCGTTGCGTTTGGGAAAATATGGAGCGAGCTCTTCCCATGAGGAGCGGCGGGTGCTTATTCAGGCTGTGCGTGATTTATCCAGTGATGCGGCAGCGATCATTCCTAAAGAAATGGAGATTGAATTTATTGAAGCAGCGGGGGGCAGTGGCAATGCTGTTTTTGCTGCGAAAGCGGAATATTTAGATCGGCAGATTTCTAAGGGTGTTTTAGGGCAAACCATGACAACGGATGATGGTTCGTCTTTTTCGCAAGCGCGTATTCATGAAAATGTTCGCCATGATATTGCTAGAGCTGATGCACGCCAATTGGCTTTGACTGCTAATCGTGATTTGATTGTGCCGTTTGTTGATATTAATTTTGGTCGTCAAGAGCGCTACCCAATTGTCTATTGGCCAATCTCTGAAAATGAAGATATTAAGGCTTTGAGTGATGCATTGGCAAAATTGGTGCCTTTGGGGTTGCATGTTGGTGCGCAAGAAGTGCGCAATAAGATTGGTTTTTCGCAACCAACAAAAGAGGAAGATATTTTAAAGTCTCCTGATCATGTTATCGGTGATGAGGCAAGACAAGAGGGCGGTGAGGAAAGCAAAGGGACAAGTGTTTGTGCCGATTGTGGTGGGTCTTTTGATGTTTCTCTAACAAGAGAGCACAAGAGTGGAGGAGAGCAGGGTGGAGATCATCACGATGAATTGGACCAGCTTTCTGAAGAGGCTTTAAGCGACTGGGAAGAGGATTTAGAACCCCTTTTAAAGCCCTTTAAAAAGCTTGTTGAACAAGCAAAAAGTTATGAGGATATCCTTAAAGGTTTAGATGAATTGCTCGGTGAGATGAATCATCATGCGTTAGCCGCACGCTTGGCAAAGGTGCAAATGATTGCACGAGGGCTTGGGCATCATGGATGAGGAACTTTTCAAAACAGCTCCCAAAGAGGTCACACGTTATTTTGCCGCCAAGGCTGTTGTTCCAAGCTTTGATTGGCGTGATATAGCACCAGAGGAACATGCTTTTTCCTTTACGGTGGCAAAATCGGTTGGCTATGATATTTTAGATGATTTTAAGCGAGCGGTTGGAGAGGCGATAAAAAATCGACTTCCCTTTCAGGATTTTCAAAAAAATCTGATGCCGCTTTTACAGGAAAAAGGCTGGTGGGGGAGGAAGAGTGTCCTTGATCCACAAAGCGGTGAGAAGAGCGTTGTACAGTTGGGCAGCCCACGGCGTTTAGAAACGGTCTATTGGGCCAATACCATGAGTGCGCATGCGGCAGGTGAGTGGGAGCGTACGCAAAATAATAAAGAGTTTTTGCCTTATCTGACCTATGCGTTGTCCAGTTCAGAGCACAAACGGTTAGAACATGAAAGTTGGGTAGGATTTACAGCACCGGTTGATGACCCGGTTTGGGATTGGCTTTATCCGCCCAATGGTTGGCGGTGTAAATGCAGTGTGCGACAGGTGAGCCGTTATGAAGCAGAAAATTTAGGCTATGAAGAGGATGCAGCCCCATTCCAAGTGGAACAGAAGGTTTGGCACAATAAACGGACAGGGAAAGTTGAAAAGATCCCAAAAGGAATTGATCCTGGTTGGAACTCTAACCCTGGAAAACATCGGGCGCAAAACTTAAGTCGTTTCTTGAGTGATAAAATTACCATGATGCCGGAGGAGCGCAAGCGCATTGCCATTGAAGATATTGTTGGTTCGCCGCTTTTGCAAGCAATGTTTGAAGAGCGTTTGCCGCGTGGATTTCTTCCCATTGCCCCGATGACAAGTAAAGTGTGTGAGGTTTTTGCAACGGACAGTTCCCTTGTCCGCCTCTCTTCAGACAGTGTGAAGCATATTTTGTTGGAGCATCAAGCCCGTGATCTGTCTTTGGATGATTTTCGTGGTGCCATTCAAACCCTCATCCGCCCCCATGGTATCATCAGGCGAAAAGATGCACAGAGCGTTGTGTTTTTAGGTGAAAATGAGGGAGCATGGTGGCGGTTTGCGGTCAAATGGGTAGCTAGCAAACAAGAGTGGTGGCTTATCTCTATGCATAAAAAGAGCTTTAGAGAAATTCAACGTTTATTAAATGCTGCCGAAAAAAAGGGCGAGAGATTGTTGTAGAGAAATAACAAGAAGAAATTCCTGTGGTCTTAAAGGAGAAGGGGTGAGAAAAATGAAGAAGGCGTGGAGGGCGGTCAACTCCTCGCAGATCCGGCAAAGCCGCCCTGGCATAACTGGCTCACACCTTCGCTTTAAAAGTATAGTCTTTTTGAACAGAAAAGCAATCTTTTAAAAAACGGTTTGAGAGAGGTTGTTGTAGGGAAAACAACGGAAAGAAATTCCATGCTGGTTTAGAAAAAAAGGGGTGAGAAAAATGAAGAAGGCGTGGAGGGCGGTCAACTCCTCGCAGATCCGGCAAAGCCGTCCTGGTATAACTGGCTCACACCTTCAGTTTATAAACTATAGTCTTTTTGAACAGAAAAGCAATCTTTTAAAAAACGGTTTGAGAGAGGGTTGTTGTAGGGAAAACAACGGAAAGAAATTCCTGTGGTCTTAAAGGAGAAGGGGTAAGAAAAATGAAGAAGGCATGGAGGGCGGTCAACTCCTCGCAGATCCGGCAAAGCCGTCCTGGCAAAACTGGCTCACACCTTCAGTTTAAAACTATAGTCTTTTTAAGCAGAAAAGCAATCTTTAAAAAAAAACGGCTTGAGAAAGGCTTTTTGGTATAAGACGATAATTTGTACCTTAAAACTTATAACGGCGCTCTATCGCCTTTGAAGTGCCTTTGAAAACGATTTTATAAGAGTGTTTGGAAGAGACTTTTCTCTCATCAGGGAGAAGTGGGGAAAAGGGCGCTTTTAAAGTGCTTTTAAAAATACGCTCTTTTGACTGACAGTGTCAGACTTATAGCGTGGATGGGTTTCGTGCATTCTATTGCCAATGACAACTGTAAAGCAATAGGCAATGATGGAACAGGAATTTCACGAAGATCAAGAGGATGGGCATGCTGGGACATTTCATGATGGGGCAGTTCATACCGCATTGATTGATCTTTGCCCAGAGGTTTTGTGCCAAGATAATCTATGTGAAGACATTTCATGCCAAGACAATTTATGTGAAAACATGACAGGCAAACAAGCGCCTGAATGGGTAGAGATTTTACCAAAAGCGCCCCATGTGAAAGCACGTGATGGGCGAGAATGGCATTATAACCCGCAAAGGATTTTAAAAGCTTTTGAGGCAAATAAAGGACCGCTTGTGATTGATTATGAGCATGGGCAACATCACCGTGCACAAAAAGGTTTAGAAGCACCGGCGAGTGGTTGGATTGAAGAATTAGCAGAGCGGGATGGTGCGATTTGGGGACGGGTTAAGTGGACTGAGGTAGCAGCCAAAAAAATTATTACCCGTGAATATCGCTATCTTTCGCCTGAGTTTCGCCATTCTAAGAAAGGTGAAATTTTGCAGTTAGCTGGTGCTGGTTTGGTCAATCGTCCAGCCCTTGTCATGACGGCTTTAAGCAGTCAACAGCCTTTAGACCCCCCTTTAACAACTGATGTGGAGAAAGATATGGATTTGACAGCCATTGCTAGCGCACTCTCGCTTTCAAAAGATGTGCGGCTTGATGAAATTTTAGCCGCTGTTGCGGCACGCGAAAAGGAACGTGTGGAATTGAATGCCCAATTAACAGAGGCACGCGATCAATTGTCTCTTTTACAGGCAGAGCAAAAAAATGATGCGATTGAGAGGCTTTTAGATAAAGCTATTGAAGAGGGCAAAATTTTGCCAGCTGCGCGTGAGGAATATCGGGCACTGTGTAGCCTTGAAGGGGGCATGGAGCATTTTAGAAGTTTGCTTGAGAAGTTGCCCACTCTTGCTTCAACAAGTCCTTTAGAGCGCTCTTTTCTGAGACAAGAACAAAATCTTGCACCAGAAGATGTTGCTGTTGCGGCACGCCATTATCAACAAGAACAAGCGCAAAAAGGGCACTTTATCACCATTAGCCAAGCGGTTGACACTGTTTGCGAACAAAAGGAGCGCCAGTTATGAGTACAATGATTTTGATTAAATCTTTTCGCGCCGGTGATGAGATTTCGCCTTATTGCATTGTTGCGGCACGCGGTGAGGGATGTGTGGTCACCGCTTCTGGTAAAACAGATAAATTATTAGGGACTGCAGGGTCTTTGAGCGCAAAGGCTGGTGAGATGGTTGATATTGGCCAATGTGGTTGGGGCGAAGTGGTTTGTGGAGGCAATGTTTCCTTTGGTGATTTTTTGACCTCCGATGCTAAGGGGCGCGCCATAAAGGCTGAAGGAACAGATCGCACGATTGGACTTGCCATGAGTGATGGTTCTGCTGGTGATGTTATTTCTTTTAAAATAAATTAGTCGAGGCTTAAAATGAACAGACCTTTTCCCATTGATCCAACACTTACCGCTATTGCTATTGGTTATCGCAATCCAGCAGGTTCTCTTATTGGCGACAAAGTTTTGCCCCGTGTTTCTGTTTTAAGCGAGGTGTTTAAATATAGTGAATTTCCCTTAGCGGAAAATTTTACCGTTCCTGAACTTGAGGTTGGCCGCAAAGGACGCCCGAATGTGATAGAATTTTCGGCCTTTGAACGGGAAGCCAGTGTCAAAGATTATGGGCTTGATGATCTCATTCCCAATTCGGATATTGAAGCAGCGGCAAGGGCACGGGCAGAAAAACGCTCTCGTTATAACCCCGAAAAGACAGCTGTGGAGGGTCTTGCCAATTTGCTGGAATTGGGGCGTGAAGTGCGTGTTGCAGCCTTTGTACAAGCGCGTGAAAATTATGCTCCAGAGCGGGTGATTGATCTTAAGGGCGAGAATAAGTTTAGCGATTACGACAAATCAGATCCTTATGCTACTTTAGATGAGGCAATGGATAAAAGCCTTGTCTATACGCCAAACACCATTGTTATGGGTAAAGTCGTTTGGTCAAAACTCAAACGCCATCCCAAAATTATCAAAGCTGTTAAAGGGGGTGGCACTGCGGATGGTTTTGTCACCAAGGCGCAATTTGCCGATCTGATGGAAATACACCCTGAGCGTTTACTCATTGGTGAATCGCAAGTGAATTTGGCACGCAAAGGGCGCGCAGCACAATTGGCGCGGGTTTGGGGCAATAAGATAGCACTGCTTTATATTGATCCCACCAAACAACAGGCGGATGGTTCGGTGATTAGTTGGGGCTTTAGCGCCCAATTGGGAGAGCGTTTGTCTGGGGTGATCTCTGATCCAGATATCGGTTTATCGGGTGGTAAACGGGTGCGTGTGGGTGAACGGGTGTGTGAATTGGTGGCAGCCAAAGATGCTGGTGTTTTGCTGCAAGAGGTTGTCTGAGGAAAAGAGTCTCGATGGCTTATGCAAATAAAACCTTGATTGAAGAGCTCTGGGGTGACGATTTCTTGGATGATTTGTGCGGGATTGGCGAAAATCCAGACAAAGCACTCTCTGATCAAGCAATTTTTCGTGCGCTAGAACAAGCAAGTGGTGAGATTGATGCCCATCTGTCTCATCGCTACTGCGTCCCGATTGCCGGACAGCCAACAGCGTTGGGCATGATTTGTGTCAATATTGCTGTTTATAATTTAGCCATCCGCCATACGGCTCTTACCACCACTATTGAAGATCGTCACAAACAGGCGATTGATCTTCTCAAACGCATTGCGGAGGGCAAAGCGGGTTTAGGTTTAGATGAACCAAAAATTATGAGTGAAGATGGGCCGGTGCGTGATGGTGCTTTTTTTCACGCAAAACCACGTTTGATGGGGCGGTAAAATGAGCATTTCCACCCCTATTGAAATTAAAGAAATGGGGCTTGAAGCGGCTCTGTCTTTTTTGCAAAAAGGCGCTGATAGTTCGATGGGAACTTTAGCGCAAGGGGTGGGGCGTCTGTTGCAAGAGAGCACGAGGCGGCGGATTCAAAGTGAAAAAACCTCTCCTCAAGGAGAGAAGTGGCAAAACAATTACGCCCGCACCTCCATTCTTTATGCCAGCGGAGCATTGTCACGCTCTATTGATATGGTGGCATCCCCAGAAAAGGTCATCATTGGCAGTGGTTTGGTTTATGCCCGTATTCACCAATTGGGTGGGGTTATCCGCCCTAAAAATGGCAGCACCCTTCGCTTTTTTCTTAACAGCAGCAAAGCACAGCGCTTTGTTTGTGTCCACCAAGTAACGATGCCAGCACGCCCTTATTTAGGGCTTTCAGAGCGCAATAAAGTGGAAATTGTCAAAGCAGCAGAGGATTGGTTGGAAAGGACCTTTTCATGAGTCAAAGGATGAAGCAGATGGGGCGTATCAATGCGCTTCGTGAAGCGGTTATAAAGAGCCTTAAAAGCGCTTTGCCTGATGTGCGTGATTGCGAGAGCCAATTTGGGCGTTTTAATCTAGAAGAACTTGAAACCCAAATGCTGGTTGCACCAGCAATTCGTGTTGCGGTGTTAGAAAGCCGTTTGACTTCTGTCTCCAATGGGCAGCAGAGTGCTGATCTTCATTTGGGTGCTTTTATTGTCACCACAGGAAAAGAACGTGATGTTCACAGTTGGCTTTTGGCTGAAGCCATTGCGGTGCTTTGTCATAGCGGGCAATTGTGGGGGTTAACGCATTTGGGTGCGCCCCGTGAAGTGCAGATTGAACCGGTTATCTCCGCGGCGATTAAGCAACGCGGTGTGGCAATAAGCGTGGTTGAATGGCACCAAGATTTATATCATTTGGGTCACGATATTTTTTGTTATGAGAGTAAGCAGCTTAAAAAGGGTTTAATCTGTTTGGAAGATGAGGGCGTGTGATGAATGATGCCCATCTCATTGCTGCGACCTTTCGGCAAATTATGAAACGGTTGGATAAGCTTGAACTCTGTCTTGCCAACCAGCACATGATTGGGCGGGTTGCAGAAGTTGATGGTCATAGGGTGCGGGTGCAAGTCTTCTCACAGGGAGAAAAGGGGCAGGCGGTGTTATCGCCTTGGTTGCAAGCACAAGAAGCAGCAGGGGCTGTTTCGAGCAATATGCCTTTAAATGTTGGTGATCCGGTGCGGTTGTTTAATCCCCATGGGGAAATAGGTTCGGCTTCTTTGGTGGTTCGTGATAGCTATAGTGAGGAAGCGCCAAATCCCGCACATCAACACCAAGAGTTAGCGCTCTGTTATGCCGGTGGCGCTTTGCGTATTACAAAAGAGGGACTTATCCTCTCCCATGGGGAAAATCAAATCCATTTGAGTGAAAAAGGTTTGCTGCTTTGTCATCAGGAAACCCGTGTTGCGCTCAATGAAAGCGTACAGATTCAAGCAGAAGATTTGTACCATAATCAAACATCTGTTGGAGCAGACCACAAACATGGTGGGGTCAAAATTGGTCCCTCTACAACCTCTAGTCCTCTTTAAAGGAGTTTATCATGCGTGAAAAAACTTATGTCATTTTAACCAATGCGGATTTTGTGGCAGGCAATCGTTCACCGGGAAAAGGTGAAGAAATTTGTTTAAGCGATGAGGCGGCAAAATACCCATTGCTGCTTGGTCAGATTGCTGAGAAACAAACATCTGTCGTTTCTTCAACAAAGGCAGCGAAAGGTGCTTAAAGCATGCGCTGTGGAGTAAACGAAAAGGATGGCTCTCTGTTATATGGTTGGGCGCACTGCTGTCAGTCCCTTCGTAAATGTTTGACAACAAAAATTGGCACACGGGTTTTGCGGCGTCATTATGGGTGTGATGTTGGAGCTTTCCAAGATGCCAATGCTGATCCTGCGACAATATTGCAGCTTTATCAAGCAATTGTACAAGCTTTAAATGATCCAGAATGTGGAGAGCCTGGATTTTCGTTGCAAAAGATTGATCTGATAAAAGCAACGCGGGAGGGAACATTCCACTTTGTTCTCACAGGTGTGTTTTATCCCGATGGGCATTTGGGGGATTGGTCACATAAGGAGCCGATAAGTTTCGATTTAGAGGTGGGTGATGACAGAATTTGAGCAATTGCCCCTCCCACAAATTCTTGAAGAACTTTCTGTTGAGGCCATTTTAGAGCAAAAAATCACCCGTTTAACCAAGCTTTTTGCCGCACAGAATATCCCTTATAATGTGGAAAAGACGGCTTATGATCCCGTGGTTATTCAATTGCAAGCAGCCGCTTATGAAGAACTGCTGTTGCGCCAGCGGGCAAATGAGGTTGCGCGGGATAATCTCCTTGCTTTTGCGCGTGGGACAAGTTTAGACCATTTGGGGGATTTTCATGGGGTTACCCGCCTTTTGGATGAGGATGATGAACGCTATCGTCGCCGTATTCGTTTGAATAGACAAGGGCACTCCACGGGTGGCACAGTCCCACGTTATCAATATTTTGCCCTCTCAAGCGATATCCGTGTCAAGGATGCTTTTGTTTATCGTGTGGGAAAAAGCCCGCTTATTCATGTTGCGCTTTTTAGCGATAGCCCTTCTGGTATTGCCGATGAGGCTTTGATTGCCAAGGTACAAGCAGCTCTTGATGAAAAACAGGTTAAAATGACCAATGATCATATCCTTGTAAAAAGTGCTGTACAGCGGATTATCGATGTGCATGCTGATCTCTGGTTGTTGCCCAATGAAGGTCCCTTTGTTTTGGAAAAGGCCGTGAACAATTTGCAAACGGAATGGGCACGCGCGCAAAGGCTTGGGCGTGATCTGTCTTTAAGTTGGATACTAAGCCGCTTGATGGTTGAAGGTGTCCACCATGTGATTTTAACACAGCCCTTAACAGATATTGTGGTCGCGCCTGATGAGGCGGTGGCTTTAGGGGAGATTGTCTTGTCTAAACGGGGGCATGCTTATTGATGATTTCCTCACTTTTACCGCAAAATTCAAGCTTTTTTGAACGCTGTTTAGCCGAAGCAATGGCATTTGATCCGCAGGTCAAAAATACTCTCGAAGAAATCCCCCGCGCGAAATTTATCACCCGTCCCCCTTCGTGGTTGCCTTACTTGATCGACGAATATGGTTTACAAGAATTAAGCCCATATTTTTCTAATCCTTATGATCTGATTGACCAAGGGCTCCAATGGCAGCGTTTGCGTGGTTCTTTAGCGGCTATTGATAGAGGGCTTTCATGGCTTCAGATTACAGCACGCTTTACACCAGCATGGTCAGGGCGTGCGTGGTGGAATTCCTTTCAACTTTACTTTGATCAATTGCCTGAACAAAGTGCTCTTGAAGCCATTGAAGCCATCACAGAGCTTTCCAAAAGTTTGCGCTCTGATTTTCGCCGCGGTGTCAATGGTTATGACGTGCAAACACTGGAAGGTAATATGTCACGCCTTGATGCGTGCCTGTTGGAATATGAAAGTGGTGTGCGCTTAACAGCGGGGAACACACTGTTTTCCTTTGGGCGCATAACAGAAATTACGCACAGGCTGACAAAAGAAGAAGGACTGTTGATTGGCAATTGGATGGATGACGGGGACGGGGAATTAAGTTTCGACCAAATTGATTATCCATGGGATATGGCAAATTTCCCTTGGTGTTCTGTTAAAAAGCATCAACGCGATATGCTGATGGCAGAATGGTTTTATAACCGTACCCTTTATCTCGTGTTAAGAGACAGTGAGGATGATGTGATTGGGTATCGCAGATGCAACATTGTCCAGCCAGTAGAACAGAATTTGGCGGGTGTTTATCACCATTTGGGCGATTGTTATCAACCCTCCTCGAGGGGCACCGCCCTTCTTATTGCAGCACGCACGGATTTTCAAAATGTTGATGGAAAACAAGCTGCTTCTTTTGCTGTTTTGGTTCATGCGACCCCCAAACAACATATCCCTTTGGGCAGACTTTGGTGTGAGTGCAATGAACTGATTGGCGGGGTGGAGATCATCAAAACGCCCGTTACTATTCCTTTGCGCGGTGATGTTCGCGAGCAATTCAAGATTTTATTGAGGTTTTAACATGAAGCATGAAAGTGGTTTACCCTTTGCAATTGACAGATCTTGCGGCAAAGACGAACAACAAAGCGTTGTCTTTTATGGGCAACGTCCCTTTATCCAAAGTGGTGAACTCAATGAGATGCAAACCATCATCAGGGGGCGCCATAACCGTTTGGGGCGTTTGGTTGCCAAAGAGGGAGACCGTGTTGAACGGGCCGATGCCTTTGTCAATAAAAACGCGAAGACCGTTACTTTAACAGAAGGCAAGATCTATATCGCAGGCGATATCTTTCCGGTCTCAGAAGCGGTTCTGAATGCCGTTTCTATGGTTGGCCGTCTTGAAATCGGTGTAAAGTTGCAAAAAACATGGATTACCCATGAGGATGATCCAGAGCTGTTGGGGCAAGTTCCCGGCACCTTGGCACAAGGAGAGCCCGGTGCGGCACGCGAAACAGCAAAGCTTGTTTGGGCCTTAAAAGAGGATGGGCAGCAAGGCACGTTCTTTCCTGTTTATATCTTACAAGATGGCATTTTGATTGATCAAAAGTCCCCCTCATTGCTTGAACCCGCCATGCAAGCCATTGCGACTTATGACCGTGCCCATGGTCATTATATCGTGAGTGGATGCCGGGTGACGGCTCTTGGACCAAACAATGGTTGCCAAGTGTTTAGCATTCAAGAAGGGGAAGCCAATATCAATGGCTTTAAGCGCAAGCGCCTTGCTGCTTTGCGCCATGAAGAGAGAGAAGAGTTTTCGACAAGCGTTGTGCCTAGTGAAACCCATGTTTTTGCCCCTCAAAAAGGCAAAACAAGCTTTACCTTTAAAAGCTATTATGCCCCCATTGCCGATATCCACTCTCTTTTGTTGACAAAAGAAAAAACCGTGACGGTCACCCGCGGTGCGGTCGTTGCTGGGCGTGATGGTGTTCCCGATAAAAGCATCACCTCTTTTCTCAAAGTCACACAAGGCAACAAGGAATTCAAAGAAGGAACAGATTTTAAGAAGACCGGTGATACTATTGACTGGGCACCGGTGGGAGATGAACCGCGTCCTGGCAGCAGTTACACGGTAACCTATCGCTATCGTGCACAAGTGACCGCCGATAAGGTCACGGCACAGGAAATCACGGTCTCAGGGGGTGCGCACGGGGGGGATATCATTGTCAGTTACACCTACAAATTGCCCCGTATTGACCGTATCGGGCTTAATACAGGCGGCAGTGTGGTTTATATCAAGGGGATTTCGGCAGATCAACCGATGGCACCCAGTGTCCCTGAGGATGTCCTCTCCCTTGCCACCATCACCAACAGTTGGCTGGATACGCCGCTTGTGGTCAATGATGGCACGCGTGTTGCCCCCTATGATGAGATGTGGCGTTATTTTCAACGGGTGCTTTCCCTTGACCGCTTGATGCAATTAGAGCGCATTAAAAGCAATGTTGACTCTAAAGAGCCCGTTGCCAAAAAAGGCATGTTTGCTGACCCGTTTCTTGATGACAGTTATCGTGATGAAGGGTTCACGCAAACAGGAGCTGTCGGCAATGGCATTTTACAGCTGGCTATTGATCCAACCTTTTATACCGCCCCCTTAAAGGCTCCTGTCACCCTTGACTGGACCAATGAAGTGATCATTGCCCAAGAATTGACAACAGCTTGCGAAAAAATCAACCCCTATCAAAACTTTGCTCCCCTACCTGGTACAGTAACCCTCACACCCGCAACAGACTTTTGGCACGAGCAGCGTACCGATTGGCTCTCAAGTGTCACCAATCAACTGAACATGGGATGGAACCGTGGGAGAACTATCCGTAACACAGAAGTGCGTGATGATCTCATCAATACGCATCAAGAACAAATCGATTTCTTAAGACAAATTACCCTTGGCTTTAAAATTGAAGGTTTTGGCAAGGGGGAAATTTTAGACACTCTCACCTTTGATGGTGTGAATGTTTTGCCAGCAAACCGCCTTGCTGCCAATAGCACTGGCATTTTGGAAGGCAGTTTCAAGATCCCTGAAAATATTCCTTCTGGTACAAAAAATGTTGTAGCACGAGGCAAAGGGGGAACCCTTGCAACCGGTCTCTTTACCGGGCAAGGTGTTATTGATGTGAAAGTGATGCGGCACACCACAACAGTCAAGATCTGGACGCAAGTGGACCCGCAAGCGCAAGTCTTTACACCAGAAGAAACACGGCAAATCACCGGTATTGACTTTCATCTTTGCAAAATTGGCAATCCCAATCATGATCTGGTGATTGATTTGGTCACAACCGAAAACGGCTATCCCACCGCCAATATCCAAGCACAAAGTTTTTATTCCATGAAGGGGGCAAAAACCGGATGGGCACAGGCACGCTATGCTGTCCCACTCCTCGTGCCCAATGACCGCTTAACGGCTTTTGTCATTAAAACCGATGATAGTGATCATTCTCTCTCTTTGGCAAAGCTTGGCGATTTTGATGAAGAACAGCAAAGATTTGTCTCAAGCCACCCTTATGTGACCGGTCCTCGTTTTTCCTCTGTCAATGCGCAAACATGGAGTGCCCATCAAGATGAGGCTTTGGCTTTTCGTGTCTTGGCAGCTCGCTACAGACAAACAACAAAAACCATAGATCTTGGCACATTTGATCTTGTTGACTGTTCTGATTTACAAATCCGTAGCGCGGTTGAATTGCCTTCTAGTGATTGTTCGGTGATCTTTGAAATTGAAAGAAACAACGGCACAATTTATCAACTCTTACCCTTTCAATTGCTCAGTCTTACCGAATATATCAGTGAAACAGTTCGATTACGTGCTATTCTTAAAGGCACGGAGAAACTCTCACCGGTTCTGTTTGCTCCCATTCAGTTGATTGCCGGCAAGATCCATAACACAGCAACCTATGTCACCCGTGCTTTTGCCTTTGGTGAGAAGGCAAGATTGACCAGCTATATCAAGACCTTTTTACCAGGCGGCTCCACATTCACCCTCGAGATGCAACTGGATGATGGTGCTTTTACCCCCCTCACCTTAGAGGAAACAGAACAGCTTACGGAACCCCTTTGGACAGAGCGAAAATTTGTCAGTCACGACCAAACAGCAAAGCAAGCGCGCTTGAAACTCACGCTAACCGGTGGACCTTGCGCACGGTCAATGCTGCGTGATTTTGGTGCTGGCATCTTGTGATGCCCCTTCGCTTTGAGAGATGGGATTTTAGACTGCTTGAGAGATTTGGAAAATTTGGAGAATGGAAATGACAAAAAGCAAAAAGCTTGCAATGGAATTGCCTAAAGAAGGGCGTTTTATCAGTTCTGAATTCCCTATTTTGCGTGAGAACTTGACAAAAATTGATCAAGCCATCATGGAAGTTGAGGAAAAGCTAGATGAAAAAGCCCCTGCAAAACACACGCATAGCATAGGGGATGTTACAGATCTTGAAGCAGCCCTCAAAGGCAAAATGGCAGCAGATAAAACCTTCACTTTAACCGATTTGGGCGATATCGAGGGCGCTAAGGACGCTGCTAACAATTATGTTCTCTATAAAGCAAGCAACAATCATTTTACCTTTGGCAGTGCTGTCTCCCTTCTTGGAGCGCACCAACACAAAATTGAAGATATTGTCGGTCTTGATGCGTTTAGAGCTAAGATTAATGAAGATCTGACAAGCTATGGGCGCTTAGCGCAAGCCAATGAATGGCAAAATTACAATAAGTTTACCAGCAAAGTCACCATTGGTGATAGCTTAGAGCTTTCGGGAAACTCGTCCTTGAACCTCATCCAAAATGGTAGAGTTGTGACAAGTTTAACTGCAACGGGAAGCAAGCTCAAAGGACCACTCAAAGTTGATGGTGAAGCTGTTTATACGAAAAGTGAAATAGATAAATTGGTGGCTTCATTGAACAAAAAACCTGTCGAAATCCTCATGACAGAAAGCGGCACTATCCCGTTTCCTGAAGGTATGACCGATAACACAGAAATTGAAGTATGTGCTTGGGGTGGCGGTGGAGGCGGCGGAGGTGATGGTGGAAATAATAATAACGGTGGAGGTGGTGGTGGAGGTGCTCAATATGCACGTGTTAAAATTAAGGGAGCCGATCTAAAAAAAGCGAAAACAGTTCAAATTGGTAGGGGAGGAAAAGGTGGCAGAAGCAACGGAAATCATGGTGGATACACAATTATTAAAGGAATTATTTGTGCTGGTGGTGGTGGTTATGGTGGTGGCAATGACAACACCCCTGGTGGCTATTATAATGCCTATGGCTCTCTCGGCAATGGTGGCAAAGGCGGGTTAGGCGGTATAGGCGGTGGCACTTGGAAAAAAAGCGATGCGGCTATGAAAAATGAAAGTTTTATTTTTTCTGGTGGATTAGGTGGTGCAGGCGGCAACAACTCCGATATCAATGGCGACAATGGTGGAAACAGTATTTATGGCGGCGGCGGTGGCGGCGGCGGTGGCAAAAAGAATGGCAAAGGCGGTTATGGTGGCAATAACGGGGGAGGTAATGGTGGTGATTACGGAGCTAACGGTGGTGGCGGTGGCGGTGGATATTTTCGTGGAAAAGATGGCAGTAAAATTGGCGGTGACGGTGGCGACGGAGCAATCTTGTTTAGATTTTTTATATAGGAGTTTTTTATGGAATATGCAGTTGTTGAAAAGGGTGTGGTAACAAATATTATCGTTGCCTCAGAAAATTATGTTCATGCCTTTGATGGTGAGGCGATCCCCTCAAGCGAAGCGCAAATTGGTTGGACTTATAAAGATGGGGTGTTCTCTCCTCCCATTATTGATGAAGAAAACAATTCTTTGTCTTCTGAAAAGGCTAAGACAGACGCATCGGTAGAATCTATGAAAGAACCACAAGAGAAAGATGAACAAGTTTAGTATAATTGTTGAGAATAGATTATAACCAACATTGTTGGACGCACGCTCTTGTATCAAAAATAATCGAATGGTTTGACGCAAGCTTATTGTGTGATAGCTTAAGTTGTATCATTTTCTTTTAAAGTCTTTCTCAAAGGGGTTTCAAAACCTTTTTAAAGGGATTTTTTGACTGACAGTGTCAGTCTTATGCGGTTTGATCCTTGTTGTTATTGTTGCTTTATTGATTTGGAGCGCAAGATGGCAACAGAATTTAATCATGGTATCCGCATTGTTGAGGCTGGTGAAAGCTCTAGGCCGTTGGCAACATTTGATCAGACGGCGATTGGCGCGGTTGTTACAGCCCCTGATGCTGATGGACAAATTTATCCGGTAAACGAACCTGTTCTGATCTTTACCCATGAAACAGAGAAAATCCAAAAGCTGGGGCAAAGAGGCACAGCTCTTGATGTGATTCATGCTGTGCGCGCGCAAGGGGTTGAGGCCAAAATTGTCCTTGTGCGGGTAGAGGAAAAGGCGACAATTTCTGAAACACAAGCCGAAATGGTAGGGTCCAATGCTGCCTTAACTGGTGTTCATGCTTTGACCCATGCGCGTGGGCATTTAGGGGTTGAACCTGGGATTTTATTGGCACCAGCTTATAGTGCAGGGCGCCTTGACAATGCTAAGAACCCCGTGGCTGACGCACTTGAACAGGTTGCCGAAAAGCTGCAAGCGATTGCGGTTTTTGACACAGGGGGCAAAAACACCGAAGAAAGCCTTGTTTATCGCGCCGATTTTTCCTCACGCTTTTGTTATTTGATTGACCCCTTCGTGCGGGTGGCAAACGGTGAGGGTGGTTATTGTATTAAACCGGCAAGTCCCTTTGCCGCAGCGATGTTTATCAAACGCGATAAGCAAAAGGGGGGTGTTTTTTGGTCGCCTTCAAACCAAGATGTGCACGGCATTTTAGGCACAGCGCGCCCCATTAGCTATTTTGATGGCGAAATCGATCATGAGGCAAATCGTCTTAACCAAGCCGATATTGCTACCTTTATTCCGGCACGGCTTAGCCAAAATGCGCAAGGTCAAATGGCTGCCAATGGACGGATTTTATGGGGCAATCATACCACATCTTCTGATCCGCTTTGGCGCTTTGTCAATGTGGTGCGCACCCGTGCAGCACTGGAAAAGACCATCATCAATAGTTTCCGCCCTTTTGCCAATGATGAGAATTTGACCGGTCAACATGTCATTGCCATTACCCGCTCTCTCACGCAGTTTCTTGATGATATGATTGCTCGTGGTGCCCTGCTTGGTGGACGTGTTTGGTTTGATCGTGATTTGAATTCCAATAGCACTTTGCAATTGGGCAAGCTGCGGGTTGAATTTGATGCCGAAGAAGTGCCTCCTCTCGAAGATTTAAGTTTTGGGAGCCGGCGCAATGGCGCTTATTTTGACCGATTGGCTGAAGACATCCAAAAGAAAATGACCTATCAATTTGGCGATACGCTAGAGAGCTATCGCAAAGCAGCAAGGAGTGCAGCATGACTTTACGGATTGTTCGCGGTTTTACCCTGATTGTTGATGATGATGTCAATCTTCATCTTGATCTTGAAACGCTGAAACTGCCCACCTTAGAAGAACTCACCGAAACCTATCAACCGGGCGGTTCTGATATGCAAATTGATGTGAGCGGTCTTGGTGTGAAAGCTTTAAGCTTGCAAATGAAGATCCGCAGCCACACCCCCGAAGTCATTGGTATCTTTGCTGGTCCCCCTGGTCTTCGTCATAAATTTACTGGCAAAAAACATGTTGTGTCTGAAGAAGATGGGCGCGAGCATGAACATTCCATTGATGTCACAGGGCGCTTGGTCAAAGTCGATAGCGAAGGGCTTACTGCTGGAAAAGCAACGGGCTATGATTGTGAGATTAAGAATATTTGGGACTATAGCGAATATTGGGATGGTGCTGTTTTGCATCGCTTTTCGTTTAAACGGGGCGGTTGGCTTGTGCGCAATGGGCAGGATATTGGTGGGCGCAGGCGCTCTATCCTCAATTTATAGGAAACTATGATGACAAATTTACAAACAAGCATTGCTGTGGAATTGCAAGTGCCGCTGCTTATATCAGACAGTGATGGTAAGCAAGCAACACGCAATAAATTAACCTTTTATCGCCCCACCTTCAAACATGCCAAGCAATTGGCAGTGCTGATAGGACCGCAATTGACACAATTGCTGGCTCCAGAAATTGGCAAGCAGAAAACGCTCTCCAATGATGTTCTGCTTGTCAAGCTTTCGCAAGTTTTATTCACCAATGAGGCGACAGAAGGCATTACAGCGCTTTTGGCGGATATGTCCCATGAAACGGTTGAACTGATTGATCGGATTGATACTGTTGATATGATGGCAATCTTGAAGGCTTTTTTTGCTTTTTTTATGGGACGCCAATCCCTTATGCTGGACAATTTGGAGCCGAATTAGCGCTTCATTTTCGTTGGTCGGCTTTAGAGATCAACCAGATGGATTGGCTGGATGTCATTTTTTATCGCAATGAATTAGCACGCTTGAAATCCCAAGAATATGAACAGCAGATGTTGGAATAGGAGCTGTTATGGATGTTTCCCTTGTTGTGCGTTTTGTCAATCATCTGCAAGAAGGGATAGCCTCTGCCAAGCGCGATTTGCAAGCCTTTAGTGCCGATGTTGCCCATTTGCAAAACAAGACACGACAACACTTTAAAAATTGGTTTGATCCTCAACATCTTGAGGATGCAACCAAGAATGCTGAAATGGCTTTTATCCAAGCGCGAGGGCGCATGGTGGGGGCAATTGCCCAAACCGCAACCTTGATTGCCCCCCTCTATAAGGCCATGCAATTTGATCAATCGATGAAGGGCTTGGAAAAGGTTCTTGATGCGCCTCTGCATCGCTTAAAGGAATTGCGCCGCTTTGCTCTTGAGACCTCAACCAAAATCCCGCTTGCTGCACGTGAGGTTTTGGAACTGATGACCAGTGCCAGCCAAGCGGGGATTGGCGAGCAAGATCTCGAAGCTTTTAGTCTTTACGCTGCCAAAGCGGCTGTGGCTTTTGATATGACGGGGGACCAGATTGGTGAACGCTTTGCCAAATTGCGCAATGTCTTCAAACTCAATCAGACAGGCATTGAAGAGTTAGGCGATGCCATCAACCATCTCTCCAACCATATGGCGGCTAAAGCCAGTGAAGTGTCTGATTTTACCAATCGTGCCACCGGTGCTGCCACCATGTTTAAGCTCACTGCCCGTGAAACGGCTGCTTTTGGTACCGCGATGATTTCTGCGGGGATTGTCCCTGAGAGTGCGGCGCGTGGTTTTAATGCCATGAGTTCGCGTATTCAGGCAGGGGGCAAACATATTGAAGATGCTTTTGTCAATATTGGGCTGTCACGGCAAAAGTTTCTCCAAGACATCGACAAAGATGCAACCGGCACGTTAGTGCGCTTTTTTGATGTTTTAGCCAAATCCGAACAGGGTATGCGTTCCCTGATTGCCATTGCTGGGCGCGATTTTACCGGTGACTTTGCCAAATTGGTTGGCAATCCAGAATTGTTAAGCCAAGCGCTCGAATTTGTTAAAGACCCCAAAGTTTTTAAAGGCTCCGTAGAGCAAGAAGCGGATAAACAAGCAACTGGTGCCATCCGGCAATTTGAACTTTTGCAAAACCGCATCGTGGCTTTGGGCATTACCATTGGCAACGTGTTGTTGCCCCATGTTAACAGTTTGATGGAAAGTGTTGGCAATTTTATCAATGGCTTGATGGCATGGGCCAATGCCCATCCCGCCTTAACCAGTGCGATTGTCAAAACCATTAGCACCCTTATGGCTTTTAATATTGCTCTGCGGGTGTTGCGCTTTACCATGGCTGGCACACGCCTTGGGCTTCTTCAACTCATGACTTCTTTTGTTAAGCTTGGAACGCTTAGTCGTGCGCTTAAAACAAGTTGGCGCAGCTTAATCGCTTCAGGGCGCTCTTTGGGAATTATGGCGGCAACTCTTGGTGGGAGCACGCTTCGTCTCTTGCGACCCATGACTTTGTTGGTGGCAGGCTTTCGCGGGCTTATGGTTTCAGGCAGTGCATTTGCTGCTGCTTTTGGTTGGGTTGGCACAGTGATAGAGGTGGTAGCCGCAGGCATTGCCTCTGTTGTTGGTGCTGTTTTTTCCCCGATAGGGGCGCTCATTGCCGCTGTTGTTGCAGTGATCATGGCTGCTTGTTTTGCCTTGTGGAAATATTGGGACCGGTTTTCTTCTTTTGTCAAAGGTTTTGCTCGCGGGCTGGTCCACGCTTTTGGCCGTATCTTTGAAGCTGTCATGCGCTTTTTTGGTGCTGATACCGCAACCATCACCAAGTGGAAAAATACCCTTTCTGCTGCTTTTGACTTTTCTCAAGCTTGGCAAAAGTTCAAACAGGGGCTTGTCGCTATATCCCAATGGTTTGGTAATGTCTGGGAGGGTTTTAAGCAAAGTCTCTCCAGCTTTTGGAGCTGGTTGAGCAGTTTTTTTGCTCGCGAAAAGCTCTCAGAAGAAGCCAAGGCGGGTATGGAACAGGCTGGAGAAGATCTTGCCAATGGGATTGTCGATGGCTTTATGTCCTCCATCACAAAGTTGGCTGATTTTTTTAAATCCTTATCCGGTCGCATCAAAGGATGGATTGGTTCGATTGATATCTCCAACATGTTTCATTTGCCCAGTTGGCTTGGTGGCAAAACAGCTTTGCAGCCGATTGTACAATTTGCCGGTCACCCGCAAACCAGCCCTGTGACAACGCAGGCAACGGACAAAAGCAAGCAGAGCGCATCCGTTTATCACCATCAAAATGTCACCGTGCATGTCAATGGGGCGCGTGATCCTCTTGCTACCGGCCGTGCGGTAAGTCATGCCCTCCAACGGGCAAAAGCCAATGCCTTGCATGGCGGCACAGAATAAGGGGAGGGAAAACAATGAGGGGAGGAGGAAAATGAAAGATCCTTTGATGATGCTAGGTCCGCATCAATTTTATGTCGATTGGCTGAATTTCCAATCCTTTGAAGAAGAGTTCTCCGCCTCATGGGTGTCTATGGAGCGTTTTGGCAAAGCCCCCAGCTTGCAATTTACCGGCTATGGCAATGATGCCAAAACCATCCATGGCGTGTGGTTTCCAGAAGAGTTTGGTGATCGTATAGCCATTGATGCACTCACCATGACCATACGAGCAGCAAAACCGGTGCAGATGCTTCGTTGGGTCAATGATATGAGTTATAGTGCCATATTCCATGGTCCCGTGGTGATTACCTCCATCACGAAAGACCACGATTATATCAGTCGCTCTGGTCAATCGCAGCGTATCCGTTATTCCATCAGTCTGTTGCCCTTTTTTGATGGGGGCAAACCACAAGGATATTTCCAAGAGGGACAACAGCTATGAAGCTACCAGCAAAGCACGTTGTTGTAGAGTTAGAAGATATGAGCCTCGATCTGATTTGCTTTCAACATGCCATGGCGGTGTTGGGAGACCGTCAACAGGCTGGATTCTTAGAGGGCTATTTAGAAGCCACCTTGAGAGCCAATCCAGGGATTGCCCAATATGGTGCTGTTTTGCCACGGGGTTTAGAGATCACTTTGCCTGAATTTGTCTTTGTTCCTCCTCAAAGCAGAGTGAAGCGGTTATGGGATTAAGGCGGACATATCCTTTTATCGAGGTTAAGGTTGGAGACAAACCCGTCCATGAGGTTTTTTACCAGCGTCTTCTTAGCGCCACCATTACCGATCATGCCGGCAATGAAGCCGATCGTTTTGAAGCGGAGTTTGATGATAGGGACAATGATTTAGAGGTTCCACAAAAGAACAGCACCTTGCAGGTGCTGTTTGGTTATCAGGACAGCATCAGTGCGGTTATGGGGCGTTTTGTTGTTGAATCTGTTGTCAGTATCGGGGGCAGTGATGGAGAGGTTTTACACCTTTGCGGCAAAAGCGCTTCAATGCGTGGCGAACTCAAAGAACAAGCAAGTGAGCATTTTGACAATAAAACCATTGGTGAGATTGTTGAAAGCTTAGCCAAGCGCCATGGTTATCAAGCCAAAGTCGACCAAGAATTTTATAGCAAAACCTTGCCTTATGTGGTGCGCACTGATCAATCGACAATTGATTTTTTAACCCGCCTTGCAGAGCGTATGCAGGCACGTTTTTTAATCAAAGACAATAAATTTTTATTTTTAAGCGGCAACAATTTACCGCCCCTCACTCTTGCCAAGCATGATTGTTCCAGTTGGGAATTTACCCTCGAGCCACGCACCCAATATGGCAGCGTTGAATCAACGTACTTTGATCGCTCGCAAGGTAAACAGCTATCTGTCAAATATCGCACAAACCTCAAAGGTCCCACACGGCGTTTGCGTGGTTGCTATCCTTGCAGAGAGGAAGCTTTAGCTGCTGCCGCATCAGAATCAGACCGGCTGTGCCGTAGCATGGGCAGTGGTTCTTTGGTTTTAGAAGGGCGTCCAGAAATCATGGCCGATCAACCTCTCCTTTTGCAAGGGTTCCGTGAGCAAATCAATGGTCCATGGAAAGCCGCAACCGTGACCCACCGCTATGAGAAACAAAGCGGCTATACCACAGAAATCACCTTAGAGGCACCAGAGAAGGGAAAACAGCCATGGGAAGAGGGTAGCTACTAGAATGAGAAAATCAAAAAGTAAAGTTTATCCTTTGATCGGTGATGCGCATGTGAATCAAAGTGTAAACATTGCACTTTGGTTTGCTGATGAGAAATAGGGTCAAGTTGACCGAATTGTTTGTTATCATGCAATAGGTGCAAGTTGCCCCTATTGCTCAGAGAAGCGATAATGCATTTTCAAATCACAATATATTAAAGTGTGAAGGGGATAAAAAATCAAAGGGTCAACTTGACCTTTTGATTGATGATGATAGGCATTTGAAGAAATTGGTACAAGTTGTACCAAGTGCGTGAAGATTAGCAATTGGGTCAAGTTGACCGAATTGCTCAAATGCTTTTTCTCTTTTTAGTAATATGCTTGGGATAGGAAAAAACGATTATTCAATTCCCCTAAAAGAGGCAATAAATGACCTTTGAAGACCCTTTGAGAGCCCTTTGAAAAAATGAAAATCCTTTGAAAAGGAGGTCATTTTTACAAAATATGATGCAAATGATACAAAATTTGTTGGTCTCTGCATGCATGTTTTACAGATTTTAGATGTCAAATAATGGGATTATTGGAAGAGATGTATCATCTTAAATTGTGATTCTGGGCAGAGCAAAATAAGACTCATGAAAGCGGTTCTAAACACCTCTTAAAGCTTCTCTGAGAACCGCTTAAAAACTCTGTGAAAAAAAATGAATTGCTGCAAAACCTGGTGTCAAATTATGCAAAACCTAGTGGCAAGCTACACCAGTGTCAAATTATGCAAAACCTAGTGGCAAGCTACAAGAATCAATAAGTTATTTGCCTCTAAATATCGAGTGGCGGAGGGGGTGGGATTCGAACCCACGGTACAGTCTCCTGCACGCCGGTTTTCAAGACCGGTGCCTTAAACCGCTCGGCCACCCCTCCAAACTAGACATTGCTTTTTTACAAAGTTCTTGCAAAAGGTCAATCATATAAATGAGTTTCTAAAGGTTAATTATCACTTTTTTAATAAGAGTTTTTGAATCCCAATCAAAATAATTCCTAAGTTACAGTTTTTTTTGAGAATGGCCATTAAATCAGTAGTCCTATATTTTAGAATAAGTTTTTTTCAAAAAAGTAAAAGGTGGCAATATAATTTGCCAAAACACTTCATGGAAATTATTGATAAAGAAATTGCATATCTCGTTACTTATTAAGAATATAAAAATCATTAAATAAGCTTATTCCTTTTTTTCTCTGATGTTTGCTTTTTCTTATGTACGATCGTAAAAAAATATTATTAATTTATTTTTTACAGAAATAAATTTCATTAATTACATGAAACTCGGAATATCCTATTTCCTTATTTTTATCTCTCGCACTTTAAAAAACACGTAGTGGGTGATAAAGGAAAAAGAAAACAAACAAAATCATAAAATTATGTCTAATATAAGAGAATTGATGAATTTTGATTCTATTATGTTTTTTTGCCTCTATCTCTCATTTTTTAAAGCTTTTTTATCGGTTCAAGAGTGAGTCTTTTACGGTAGGCACTCTTTGTATAGTAGAAGTTGTATAGTAGAAGAAAAAACACGAGTCACCTTCGCTACTCAGTTGCCTGAAAAATAGTTATCACTACGATAAACGTCAGCATTTAAATTTATATTATGCTCCTATCGAAAATATTTGACATGCTCTGCAATATGTATATCGATTATAAAACGACTTTTTAGAATCGGAGAGGGGGTATGCGCAAAGAACTTGTTTTTCGGTTTTATGGACTTGTTGTTTTGCTGTATTTTTCTGATATGGTGCTTTTTTTAAGTAACCTTTGGAATGCTTATCGCATAACATCCTCATCGGTTTTCTTGGGTGTGACCATGGCGTTAGGAACCCTGACACCCTATCTTTTAAAAAAAAGTGGCCGTGTGCATATTAAATCCTCGCTGCAGTTGGTAGATTTATACAAAAGACGGATCATCATTTATAGCCTTCTTTTATTGATTGCTTTTTTCCATTGCATTGACTCCTTCCTTGGTTTTATTGCTGTATCTATCTCTATTGGTTATCTCTCTTTAATTACTTTAAGTACGCTTGAAACTTATAATACTAAACTAGCGCTTAGTGGTTATATTAGCGCCCAAAAAGCTGCTCGCATCATGCAAACAGTGGTGCAGATTGGTGCTTTTTTGGGAGCAGCTCTTGGTGGTTATCTCTTAGAAATAACCAGTTCGCAAGGAATAGCAGCTGGAGTTGGCTATAATGGTTTGATTGCAGCAATTTGTATGTTTGATATCATCATAAGTCTTGTGGCTGGATATGTTATCTTTCGTGATGAATATAATACTACCGATGGTGCGACGTTTGTAGCCGAGAAGGAGCCAACATTTACATCACAGGCAGATAGTCTTTCCCTTGAACTTAAATTGTTATGCGCTTGCAGAGGCTTTATTGGCTTTCATATTTGCGCTTATAATACACTGGCAACCATCCTTTTTCAGAGTGTAAAAAATTTTAGCCCTGAATATTATGGGCTTTGCAGTGCGGTTGCTGGCGTGGGTGCTTTTTTAGCTGCTTTTATCAAAATCCCTCGCTTTGAATTCATTCTCCCAGCCCTTATGTTGAGTACTTCTGATCTCATTTTTAGTATCACCCAATCGCCCTATTTGGCTGTGTTTTTTTGCTTTTTTATTGGTTTTTCAATGAATACTATGCGGATTAATGCCCGCAAACATACGATTGAAGCGACGAGAACAGAAGCCCAAGCAGAGCTTGTGGGAAGTTATAGTGGCATGCTTTATACTGTCTCCCAATCGGCGGGTTATGTTATCTTTGGTTGTCTTACAAGCTCCGCCCTTATGGGACCACAGGCAGCTATGTATCTTTTACCCCTTACAGGGTTGATAATTTTTATTTATGTCCTTTTCTTTTTATCGCGGCGTGTTACAGCATGAATAAATCCATTCTTATTGTCGATCCTTTCTCCACGGGTGCTCTTTATGGTCCTGCTTTGCAAAAATTGGGTTATGCCTGTTATGGCGTTTTATCTCAACCAGCGCATTATTCGCGTTTTACGCTTTCTTATCAGGGGGAAGGTATGGCAGAAGAAAAGCTTTATAGTGTAGATGAGATAAAGCAACGCTTTCCAATTGGCATGATAGAGGCTGTAGTGGCAGGTGCCGAAGGAGGTATTTATTGTGCAGAACAATTGGCTGCATATTATAGTTGTCCTGGTAATAACCCCTTGACGACAGATTGGCGGCGGAAGAAGGCGATGATGCAAAGGCGCCTTTGTGAAAAAGGTTTATCTTACATCCGCTCAAAAATTCTTACAAAAGACGATTATGCTCTCGATGATTTTGAAAGTCTCAGCGGTTATGTAGTGAAGCCGAATGATTCTGCTGGGAGCGATGGTGTTTTGTTTTTCTCCAGTCGTGAGGAAGTGGTGGCGTGGGTTTCTGAAATCGACTGGATGCAGAAAAATATTTTTGGTCTACCTAATGAAGCTTATTTGCTTCAAGAAAGATTGGAGGGAGAGGAATACATAGTAGACGCTATTGTAAATGGGGAATCTATAAAAATATGTGCTTTATCACGATATAAAAAGGGTATGCATAATGGAAGTGCTTTCGTTTATGAATCGCTTGATGTGCTTGATGCGCAAGATCCCCTTTACGCTGCTCTTATCTCTTATGCAAAACAATGCATTCATGCGGTGGGGATTGAATATGGGCCTGCACATATGGAAATTATGCAAACTGCCCGCGGTCCAGTGATGATTGAAGTGGGAGCACGCCTCCACGGGGGAATTGCTCCCGCTTTGTTTGCACATTGCTATGACAATGATTTACTTGAAAGCTCTGTTAATCTTATTACAGGAGTGTTTTCTGAAGAACCAAGCCGCTTTAAGAAAAAGGGGCGTATACTCTTTCTTATCAACAAGGACGATGGTCGCATCATAAAAGATATTAGCCTATGGCAGAAAAAGCTTCATTCTTGGCAAAATGTGGTTCATTTTGCACTTTTTTTTAAAGAGAATGAACCGCTGCCTCTGACAACCGACTTAAACACTTGCCCTGCCATTATAGCAATTTGGGGCTGGAGTGATGATGAATTATCAGCCTTAGAAAGGACAATTCGTAACAATTTCCTATAAAATACAACATTTGGAAAAGAAAATACAGATTCAGCAACGCAAATAATTGAAAATATAGACAAATATGAAAAATGGAAGCAAATGGTCTTGAAAAAACGATGTGATAATGGGTAACAAAACAAATCTTTTTCCTGCATATTCTGGGTCAAAGGATACCAAAAGAGATACTGAGATTTGTCTTATACAAAAAGTTGACTGCAAAAAATATTAGGGAAGACCTTATCAATTATTGTGATAATTATAAGAGCTTTGCAAACAACACATCTTTTGTTGCATTTGAAGAGCACGCCTCCATACAAAGTATCGAAGTTATAGAAAATTTTGTCTATATTGAGAGGTTTACAAGCATTTGACGGTCAAGAATAGTCTAACACATATCCCAAAATATGGATAATCCTTTAGGGGAACTGCTTTCATGGCGAACCTATTTCATAGTTTGCAATACACCATCTCATATAAACAGCTTAAGTAGAAAGAATTGTACATTTATGTTAATTTTCCAGCATAGGTGTTTTTTCTGATTTGCTGGATATGGAACAAAAAGCAAAAAATACCTTTTCTACGGTAAGAAAAAGACTTGAACCTTTTGAATGTTGTCTCAAAAAAAACTCTTTTAGGAAAATATGATGATTCAAAGAACAAAGAGTAGATGCAACAGTTCCTGCAAGATAATAATATTGAATCATCATTTTATCCATATCGTATAATAACAGAATGCAATAATAACTCAATTTCACAAAATGAAAATATATATGATGGATTAAAAATGATGCTGCCAGAGCAAGAATCTATAGAGATACAAAGAGAATTTCCAAGAAAATACATGATTGGCATATTCACGAAGTTGATGAAACTCTCTTAATTATAGAAGGAGAGCTAGATTTTTTCTATAGTGAAAAACGTATAACTTATATATCAGGAAGTGTTATACACCTCTTTACAAATACAAGGCACAAATCAGTTGCAGCAGATGCAGGATGCATATACGCAATTGCTACGGAAAATATTGCTATTAAAAATGGGTAATTAAGTGTTCTTTATACGATGATGTTTTGATAATATCTTCAGATTTTACACTTTTCTATTTTGAAGAAAGTCATATCTTTAGGCGTTATCAATGCAATTCTAAAAATAAGATGGAATTTTAAATCTAAGCGATTTCGTTATAGATAATTTTAAACGTTTGCATTTTTAACAATGCAATTTGTTATGATAAAACGTATTGTAAAACTTATGAGCTGTTATGAATGATAGCTGCTTTGCAATTCATGTGAATATTCACATGCGTTATAATATTTGCATCGTGATCTGTTTTTATGCTCTGTTTATAGAGAACAATTGTTTATAGAAATGATCAATTGAATATGCATAAAAGTGTAGCTTTTTAAGAAAATTCAACAAAATAAAAATATATAAACTATTAACTTTATTGTATTTTCATAAAATGATTCATGATCGCTACGTAGAAGAAATCGCTTTACCTAAAAACAAAAGCGATTTGAAGTTTCTAGATGGCAAAGTAATGATGATCAAGAGCAAATCTATCATCGCATGATAACAGAAGCTACCAGTGGTTTTTTGATATGTCTTATGACGTTAGAAATGATGAGATTCCTTTTTAGATAAAAGGCAGTATTGTGAAAAAACAAAAAAGAGAGGAGGACCTAGAATCTTAGGGCAATGAAGAGAAAAATGAATGCATCTTACGTGCAAAATCACCACATGAATCTGTTGATTAATTGGTAATAGGAATGCGTGCTAAACGCTTTTATTTAATACTATAATAAATTCACTGACCGGTAATCTATATCGAGTGGTTTTGTTTGTGGGGCGTGCATACTCAAGAGGAATATGATACTGCACGATAATATCAATAGAATAAGAAACAATTATCTCTGTATAACTTGATTTGTATTGATGAATGAGATCAAAAGAAGAGAATTTAATTGCATAATTGAGGAGTCAAATAATGGTAGCTGCTTTTATTTTTCCAGGGCAAGGGAGCCAGCTTGTTGGTATGGGCAAAGCGCTTGCAGAACAATTTGTTGCCGCTCGGATGGTTTTTGAAGAAGTTGATGATGCCTTAGGTGAGAAATTATCAGATATCATTTTTGAAGGACCAGCAGATATTTTAATGCTAACAGCAAATACTCAGCCAGCATTAATGGCTGTATCCATAGCAATTATTCGTGTGATGGAACAATTGGGATTTAATATAAAAGAAAAGATAAAATTTGTTGCAGGCCATTCTTTGGGAGAATATTCGGCTCTTTGTGCAGCTGGTACATTTAGTCTTACTGATACAGCGAGGCTTTTGCGTATTCGCGGCAATGCTATGCAGGCTGCTGTTGCTGTTGGTAAAGGCTCTATGGCAGCCCTTATCGGTTTGGATGAAAAAGATGTAGAAGGAATTTGTGAGGCTGTTTCTGGAGAAGGAGTATGCCAGATTGCTAATGATAATGGTGGTGGACAAATTGTTATTTCAGGTGAAGCAATAGCTGTTGAAACAGCAGTGGAAATTGCGTCAAAAAAAGGTGCTAAACGTGCACTTCTTCTTCCTGTTTCTGCGCCTTTTCATTCGTCCTTAATGCAACCTGCTGCTGATGCCATGAAGAAAGCGCTTTTGACTGTTAACAAAAGCCCCCCTCTTGTTCCTCTAATTTCCAATGTTTCTGTTGCACCAGAGAGTGATCCAGAGCGTATTATGACACTTCTTGTTCAACAAGTGACAGGGAGAGTACGGTGGCGCGAAACTATAGAATGGATGAGTGCTCATGGGATTGATACAGTTTTTGAAGTTGGTTCTGGAAAAGTATTAACAGGTTTAACACGTCGTATTAACAAGGACATAAAGGGATTAACAATTGGAACAGCAGGGGAAATAGAAACAGCACTACAGATGCTTAGCGTTTAATCGATGAAGGAGTCATAAAAATGTTTAAGTTAACAGGTCGTAAAGCTCTTATAACAGGGGCATCGGGAGGAATTGGTGAGGCAATAGCGCGTTGTTTTCATGCACAAGGAGCGATTGTTGGGCTCCATGGAACACGTGAAGATAAACTTAAAGAAGTGGCTACAGATCTGGGAAAAGACGTTTTTGTGTTTCCTGCTAATCTTTCTGACCGTGAATCTATTAAGCAATTAGCTAAAACAGCGGAAAAAGAGATGGGGGGCGTTGATATCCTTGTTAACAATGCAGGAATCACGCGAGACGGTCTTTTTGTACGTATGCAGGATCAAGACTGGGATGATGTCTTAGCTGTTAATTTAACCGCTGCTTCTCTTTTAACACGTGAATTGATACATTCTATGATGCGGCGGCGTTATGGAAGGGTTATTAACATAACATCTATTGTTGGTGTTGTAGGAAATCCTGGGCAAACCAACTATTGTGCTGCAAAAGCTGGTTTGATAGGCTTTTCTAAAGCATTGGCACAGGAAATTGCTTCACGGAATGTTACGGTTAATTGTATTGCTCCAGGATTTATTAAGTCCGCAATGACGGATAAACTCAATGACAAGCAAAAGGAAACGATTATGGCGGCTATTCCAATGAAGCGTATGGGGAGTGGAGAAGAAATCGCTTTTGCTGCTGTGTATTTAGCGAGTGATGCGGCAGCGTACGTAACTGGTCAAACACTACACATTAACGGTGGAATGGCAATGATTTAAGTATTTTTTTATTCCACATTGATTTATAAACTGTATTATTTTAAATAATATGAGTGGAGTGTAAAAATGAATGTATTTCCTTCATTCCCTTAGTATAGTAAATTAGTTAACTTATGTCGGAATGTCAGATTGGTTCATTTTTTAGGGGATATCCACAGGAAGTTTTAAATCATTGCTAAAATCTTTAGAGATAATGCATCTATTGCTTGATTAGATGAGCCGATATAGCTAACCAAATTATAGGAAAAATATAAATTCGAGGATTTCAATATGAGTGATACAGTAGAGCGCGTTAAGAAAATTATCGTGGAGCATCTTGGAGTTAATGCAGATAAGGTGGTAGAGAATGCAAGCTTTATCGATGATCTAGGAGCAGATAGCCTTGATACAGTTGAGCTTGTTATGGCTTTTGAAGAAGAATTTGGTGTAGAAATACCAGATGAGGCCGCTGAAACGATTTTCACAGTGGGTGATGCAGTAAAGTTTATCGATAAGGCTTCTACATAATGACTGAAAGGCAGAAGCATTTTGCGCTTTTGCCTCTGTTCTTTCAAACTATTTTGAAAAGTAAACTTTGAGAGATAAGTTTCAATTCAAGGTTGTAAATCATGAGACGTGTTGTTGTTACTGGTTTAGGATTGGTATCCCCATTAGCTGGTGATGTCGAATATAGTTGGAAACGGCTTCTTGAAGGGAAGAGTGGTGTTCGACGCATTACTGAATTCGATGTATCCGATTTACCATGTCAGATCGCTGCCCGTATTCCTTTGGGTGATGGAACAGATGGTACGTATAATGCTGATTTGCATATGGCTTCCAATGAACAGCGTAAAGTTGATGCATTTATTGTTTATGCAATAGCTGCTGCTGACCAAGCTCTTGCAGATGCTGAGTGGTTTCCCAAGAGTGATGAAGATCAAGTTTGTACAGGTGTATTAATTGGTTCAGGTATTGGCGGCATTGAAGGCATTGTGGAGGCTGGTTATACGCTTCGTGATAAAGGTCCACGACGTGTTTCCCCCTTTTTTATTCCAGGGCGTTTGATTAATCTTGCTTCTGGTTATGTGTCTATCAAATATGGTTTGCGCGGTCCCAATCATTCGGTTGTAACCGCTTGTTCGACAGGTGCACATGCAATTGGTGATGCAGCACGTTTGATTGCTTTGGGTGATGCCGATGTCATGGTAGCAGGTGGTACTGAATCTCCGATAAATCGAATATCTCTTGCTGGTTTTTCAGCTTGCAGAGCTCTTTCTACTTGTCGTAATGATGATCCTGAGAGAGCATCACGCCCTTATGATACTGATCGTGATGGTTTTGTGATGGGTGAGGGAGCCGGAATTATCGTTTTAGAAGAGCTTGAACACGCTAAAAAACGCGGTGCGCGTATTTATGCTGAGGTTATTGGCTACGGTTTATCTGGTGATGCTTATCACATTACTGCACCCTCAGAGAGTGGTGAAGGTGCACAGCGTAGTATGATGGCTGCTCTTAAGCGTGCACAGGTAAATGTAAGCGAACTTGATTATATTAATGCCCACGGGACTTCAACAATGGCTGATACCATAGAGTTAGCAGCAGTTGAGCGTGTTTTAGGACATTATGCATCACAAGTATCCATGTCATCAACAAAGTCATCTGTGGGGCATTTACTTGGTGCAGCTGGTGCCGCTGAGTCCATTTTTTGTGTTTTAGCTATACGAGATAATATAGCTCCAGCAACACTTAATCTTGATAAACCATCCATGGAAACAAAAATTGACCTTGTTCCGCATAAACCGCGCGAGCGAAAAATTAATACGATTCTTTCTAATTCTTTTGGGTTTGGTGGTACAAATGCATCTTTAGTGATGCGGCGCTTTGGGGAATAACAACCCTTGTTTGTTTGTGAGTTTTCTACTTTATATAAATCAATGAGAAATGCGCGTTGTGATATTTAAAAAATTCGAGGATGAGAATTGTATCCGATGTGAAAAATGGAAAACCATGAAAGGATGTGAATGATTTCTCTTTAGATCATCTCACAGAGAATGATATGTTAGCACATAAGAAACAAAAGAAGTCATCTATCGCACGGAATCCCTTAGTCATTCTTGGTCACCTTTTTCTAATGCTCATTATGGTCATTATTTTGGCCATAAGTATTCCTCTTTATATTGGAAAAAGTATTTTTGAGGGAAAAGGTGAGACACAGGAAGAACAAATTATTCTTATCCATCCTAGAACAGGAATTCGTGAAATTGCTTCACTACTTGAAAAGCGTGGTCTTATTCGGTCTGCTGATATTTTTGTTTATGGGGTTGGATACCATCAAAAAACAACACATCTTAAAGCAGGAGAATATTTGATTCCAGCACATGCTTCAATGCGGGATATTATGGATATTCTTGTGAAAGGCAAATCTATTGAATATACCTTTACAGTACCAGAAGGGTTAACTGTTCAACAAGTCTTCGATCGATTAGCTGCTAATGACATTTTAATTGGCGATCTGCCGAAAGTTTTACCTCCTGAGGGGAGTTTAATGACGGATACGGTTCGTTTTATTCGCGGAACAACGCGTGAAGAAATTATCAAAAGATTGCGTGAAGGACAGACAAAATTAATTCATGCTATATGGGCTACGCGTTCACCCGATTTACCAATAAAATCCATAGAGGAATTTGTTATATTGGCCTCGATTGTTGAGAAAGAAACGGGAATTGCAGCAGAGAGACCGAAGGTTGCTGCGGTTTTTTATAACCGTCTTGCAAAACATATGCGTCTTCAGTCTGATCCAACGGTCATTTATGGTCTTTTTGGTGGGAAAGGAATACCATCTGGTCGTGCCATTTATCGTTCAGATCTTGATAAGGAAACACCCTATAATACTTATAAAATTAATGGTTTACCACCAACGGCGATTGCAAATCCAGGTCGGGATTCTTTGAAAGCGGTGGCACATTCGCCAAGCAGTGATGACCTCTATTTTGTCGCTGATGGTTCGGGAGGGCATGTTTTTTCTAGGACTTTAGAAGAACATAATGAAAATGTTCGCAAGTGGCGTGCATTAAAGGCAACGCATTAGCCTTTTTTGACTGTAGAAAATGTATTATTAAAGTTTGCAGAAAAGTAAAAAAGTAGAGCGGTATGATAACATTCTTTAAGGATGAATGAGATGCTAAAAAAAGAGCAGCGTCGGGGTTTTTTATTTATTCTCTCTTCACCTTCAGGAGCAGGAAAATCAACGCTTTCACGGTTACTCTTGAAAGAGGGACAATTAGAGCTTTCTGTAAGTATGACAACACGACAACGGCGTTTGAGTGAGGTAGATGGTCTTCATTATCATTTCGTCTCAAAGAAAGAGTTCGAACGCAGACGTGATGATAATGCGTTTATTGAATGGGCAGAAGTTCATGGAAATTATTACGGGACATTACGTGAAAGCGTTGAAAATGTATTAAAAGCTGGACGCGATATGTTATTCGATATTGATTATCAAGGTACCGAACAGCTTCAAAAAGAGATGCCTGGGGATACCGTCTCTGTTTTTATTCTTCCACCATCAATGAAGGAGCTTGTTTCGCGTTTGCATCGTCGAGCAGAAGACAGCCAAGATATCATTAATTTACGATTGAAGAATGCACGAACGGAAATGCAACATTGGCGCTCTTACGACTATGTTGTTATTAATGAGGATTTGAATCAATCCACCTCGCTTATTAAAGCGATTTATTTAGCCGAAACAGCAAAACGTGAAAGAGGTTCTTTTCTAGAATCTTTTATTGGTAGGCTTATGACCGAAGAGGTTAATTAATGTTTTTATTACTTTTAAAAGTGATAAATAAATGGATATTATCGTTTGTAAGATAAAAAAACGGATGATAAAGTTATACTTTTTAGATTAGTAAATTGGCTAACGTGACAAATTCAGAAATTGAAAGTGTTTCAGCACGGCGTGTTCCATCAATACCAGCTTTTTCTAACAGCATTTCACCTCCAACTGCTTTAAGATTTTGACGAAGCATTTTTCGTCTTTGTCCAAAAGCAATTTTTGTAATAAAGCTTAGATTTTGTGCGGAACAGGGAAGAGGTTCTGTTTGTGGAATGATATGGACAACAGAAGAAGTTATTTTTGGGGGTGGTATAAAGGCTTGAGGGGGAATATCAAAAGCAATTTTAGCAATGGTACGCCATCCAGTTAAGACACTAAGACGTCCATAATGTGCAGATTGAGGCTTCGCAGTAATACGCTTTGCAACTTCTCGTTGAAACATTAGCGTCATTGATTCATAAAAAGGCGGCCACGGTTCAGCCAACAGCCAATTTAATAAGAGTTGTGTTCCAATATTATAGGGAAGATTGGCAATAATGCGTGGTTTTTCCAAAGATTTTTCAAAGATTTTTGAGAAATCTTGCTTTAGTGCATCATTATAAATAATTTTTAGCTTTTGTGGATAGTATTTTTCTATCTCTAAGAGAGCTGGTATACAGCGTTCGTCACGCTCTATAGCTGTTACCATAGCACCCTTTGCAAGCAAAGCACGTGTCAAACCACCAGGACCAGGGCCGACTTCAATAACAGGTTTTCCTTCTAGATTTCCTGCTTGATGCGCAATTTTAGATGTGAGATTAAGATCAAAAAGGAAATTTTGTCCCAAGGATTTATGAGCTTGCAAGCCGTACATATTAATAACCTCACGCAGAGGAGGGAGATTATCTATTGGCATGAAAGTTATTGTCCGCAAGTTGATTTGCAAGTTTAAGAGCAGCGATAAAGCTTTCAGGAGAGGCAATTCCTTTATCAGCAATATCAAAAGCAGTTCCGTGATCTGGAGAAGTACGAATAAAAGGTAGCCCTAAAGTGATGTTGACAGTGGTATCAAAGTCCAGTGTCTTAACAGGAATAAGAGCTTGATCATGGTACATACAAAGAGCAACATCATATCTCTTTCTTGCAGATTCATGGAACATCGTATCGGCAGGCAGTGGACCTATGATATTGAGTCCTTTCTTTTTAAGATATTCAATAGCGGGGATAATAGTTGCACTCTCTTCTTTTCCCATTGTACCTTCTTCTCCCGCATGAGGGTTAAGTCCAGCAATAGCAAGACGGGGTGAAGTTATTTTAAAGCGTGTTCTTAGGTCGTGTTCAGTAATAAGTGCCGTTTGAATGATGCGCTCGCGGGTAAGGTATGAAGGAACCTCTTTGAATGGAACATGAACAGTAATGGGAACTGTCTTTAATCGAGGCCCTGATAACATCATAACCGGATGATAACATTTATGGGAGTTTTGATAAGCCAAATCGGCTAAGAACTCTGTATGACCTGGAAATTCAAATCCGGCATCGTAAAGATTTTTTTTAGCAATAGGACACGTAACAAGTGCACATGCATAGCCGCTCTGGATTAATTGAACGCTACGTTTAATCGCTTCAATTGTTCCTGCAGCATTATTTGGTGAAGGTAAGCCTGGTTGACTACTCTGTCGATTTTCTAATGGTATTACAGGAAGAGCGGCTTGAAAATTTTTTACAGGATTATCTGTAAAAACAGACTCTACTTCAACATTGATCTGTAGGAAATGGGCGCGTGTACGAATGACATCTGGATCAGCCAGAAGGGCGAAAGGTGGAATTTGACGCGTAACACGCAAATTCCACGCTTTTATTACTATTTCAGGACCAATACCAGCAGGATCACCACTACTAACAATAAGGACAGCCATTATGAGTTTTGAATACGTGCCGCCCGCCGCAATTCGTCTAAATATTTTTCGCTCAATTTCTCAAGTTTTTGCGGGCTCTTTTGTTTATTATCTTGAATGGAAAATATCAGCCGCGCTACGTAATCATCAGAAACTCTTTTGATTTTACAGACAGCAACCGCTTCAATTCCATCAGATGTTTCTTGGAATTTTGTCATTTTTCCGACAGGTGTTGCAAGGATGGCCTGTTCCCATGCACTGGGAAGTTGCGGTTCAAGAAATTTTCCCAAGTGACGGATAGTAACATCTAAAATGCCTCTTGCTTGATTTCGTGCATTAGCACATCCTCGGAAATGTGCGCGAAAATTGTTTGCTTCTCTTTGCCGTCTCTCAAAGATTTCTGAACGGCGGTGTGCAGGAATAACAAAAACAATTCTCTGGAGTGTATATTCATTGGTAGAAGGCTTAATACCACCATTTTTTAATATTCTGCGGACAGCTTCTTGTTCTGTAACCATACTTGTTTCGGCTTGATAGCGTGCATTAACAAGACGCCCCCATCCTATCTGTCCACGGATGTAATCTTTGAAGTGTTGCACGGTGATATCATTTTGAATCAGAATTTGGTCTAGCTGCTCAATGGTCATATTATTTTGCGTTGCAAAATTTTCAAAAGCACTGTCAACATCATTCTTACTTACTTCAATATTTCGGCGCTTTATTTCGATATTTTTGAGGGTTTCATTGATAAGCTCAGCTTTTGCTTGTGCAATAAGATTACCCTGCTTTTGTTGGAGTTTGAGAAAAGCAGCACGTCTTTGAATATCGTAATTTGTGATAGGATTACCATTGACTGTAACAACAATGGCAGTCTGCGCGAAAACCGGTGAAATTAAAAATCCACTTATCAGCATGTTGCTTGCGCTTAAAGATGCAATACAAAGTAAAGCAAGAATACGCTTTTTCAATTTATTCATGTAAATAGGCCTTCGCATTATTTATTAATTTTCATCAACTACTTAAAATATACGTTTTTTTTCATAAAAACAATAATAAGTTAAATTGCTTATACATTCTCTTCATAAATCTGACTCTTTATAAATCTGATTTTACCTTTTTTCCAATATCTGCAATTGTTCGTAATGAAAGAGAGAAATTAAAATTTCGCAAAGGTGTTTTCTTTCCTAGATTGTTTGTTTGCTGATAACCGAATGTTAGCCCAAAACATTCATCTGTGTAGTTCAAGCTGATTCCTCGTTTTACGAATGTACCAGATACCAAGTCATAACCGGCATTGCTATTAATAGACCAATAGTTAGCCAGTTTAATACCAGTTTGAAAAGAAATTTCTTGGCGCTCTTGTGGATATTCATAATCTGGTTGGCTAGCAATATAGGCATACTGCATAGCCACTGCCAAATTTTGCCATTTCTGTGATGCTTCAATTTCGCTACGGCGAACTTTTCCAGTGTTTTTATCAAAACGTCCACGAGCTTCTAGGGAAAAACCACTCTTATGGTTTGCACCAAACATTGCAACATAGTCTGAACGTGCCGCTTCGAGACTGGAATGAATGCCCACATTCACAAAATCATTTTTGGCAAAAGAATTTTTTCCCGCCAAATGAAAGGACTGTCCAACAAGACCATAAAGAGACCAACTATTATCAAAACTTCCAGAATATCTCAAACCTATATTGGCTCTTGTTCCACCTTCTACACGATCATAACCAGAGAACTTATTGCGTTGAAAAAGGGTGGTTGCATCAAAGATGAAACTTTGCGCATCTTCGTTAGGGATTTGTCCGATATATTGTTCATCATTGCGTACAAAAATTTGTGCAGTCGGTTCTATAATATGCTTAGAATTGCCCAATGTAAGAAGAAAGGGATAACGTAATTCTAGACCAGCAGTTACCATACCACGAAATGCTGTGTTGCGAAGAGTGGACGAAAGGCTCTTTGTTATAGAAGAAGTATCGTTTTCATGTGTATTTGTTGTGATGATATCAGCTCGTAAAGAGAGAAGAGGGGAGAATATGAGTCCATTGCGTGTGTTGAAGCGCTTTTTCCACTCCAGTTCATTTGTTAAACGAAAACTACTCCCAGCTATACCAGAAAGCCTAGCAGCGTTGAGAGGATTTCCATTCCAGTCAGTAGCATTAAAGTCAGTATGACGACGATAGAGAGATTGTAGATTGCTATGGAAGGTAAGTTTTCCAGTATAGATTGATTCATTTGGCGTAAAAAAATAATCAATACGGGGGAGGACCCATGCTTGCCGAGAGTGGCGCTCATAATAAGGATCACTTAAGCCCAAATCTTGAACTTTAAAATGATAAAAACGCATATCAAAGTAATTTTTTCCTGCAAGACCATTCAAATAAAGCTGAGAAATTTGTAGAGGATTGTCATAGTTTTCAAGTTTATAGGCACGGCTAAAATGTCGATCAGACTGTGCGAGAATATCCCATCCATAAGTCCAGTGCGAATTAAGTCGAAAATCACCTTTCGTTGCAAGCATAGAGCGATTCTTATGCTGTGCATCAATCGTATCACGGTCAAAACTTTGTGGTTTCATTTGATAGATATGAGCAAAGCGAATGTTGTAATTGCCTGTTTTAAACCGTTGACGCCATTCCCCTTCAGTTAAAAGTCCTTGTTGTGTATAGAGAGTAGAAGAAAGTGTAAAATCATAATGAGGAGCGAGATTCCAAAAATAGGAATTTTTTATTCCCATACCGAGATAATCAGAATAAAAAAAGTGAGGTGTAAGAAGACCACTCGCGCGCTTCACAGTTGGATCATGAATCTCAAAAGTTGGAAATTTGAGAATCGGTACACCAAAGACTTCAAAATGACTCTTTTCAAAGCGAATTTTTTTTGTAAGGTTGTTCCATATAATTTTTCTTGCTTTAATTTTCCATAACACTTCTCTTTCTGGTTTATAGGAGCAAGGTTCACAGGCTGTGTAGGAGGCATTGTTGAAAATTGTGATTCCACTGTTACTTCGTGTTGCACTTAAAGCTGCAAAATGAATATTGTTGGCCGTATCAATGCGTAAGGCATTCACGAATCCTTCGCCAAAATCTTTAGTCATATCAATTTGATTGGAATAAATTTTATTACCATCTTTTTGAACAATTTCGACATTTCCTTGCGCTATAATTCGTCCTGTTTTTTGATTATAGATGACTTTTTGGGCAACAACTTTATTGCCATCATATTCGATTTGAACATTGCCTTGTGCAGAGACAGTATTATCATCACGGTTGTAAATGAGTTCATCTGCAGAGAGCGAAAGAGGATTTACTGGATTTTGGATATGATTTTGAGCAGAAGAAGGAAGGTTTTTAGCATATACGGAGCAGGATAAAGCCACAGCTAAAATAAAAGCAATAGCGCTTTTAAAAATCAGTACACTTAATTTACTTAAAATTACTCTTTTACTTATTAATGCTTTCACTTAACCATCCTCTTTATGAAGGAGAAAAGAGATTCCCAAAAACAATGCAATAGCAACGGGTGTCCAAGCTGCAATAACGGGTGGAATATATCCAGCATTCCCAAAAGCCTGAACAAGTACGGAAATAACATAAAGCATGAATCCCGCTATTACGCCACCAAGAATTAATGCTCCAGACTGTCCAAAACGATTAAAGTTTAAAGAGACAGTTGCAGCAATAAGCGTCATTGCGACAAGAAGTACAGGCAATGCAATTAAAGATTGTAAATACATATCAAACTTATTGGCAGAGTAGCCAAATGAACGTGCAATCATAATTTTTTTTGGCAATTGATAAAATGGAATAGTTGCTGGATTTACTAAACGTTCAGTTAAAAATTCAGGTTTTAGATTTGTTTTTATTTGAAGCGTATCAAACTTTTCAGGAAGATGTCCTATTTTATAGATTGTTCCCTTTGTTAAAAGCCAAACATCATTTGTCAATGTTGCCTTTCTAGCATTAATCCAATTTTTGACTGTTGCATTCTCATTATATTCTACAAAAATTGCATCAATAAGAGAAAGCCCTTGATCTGTAATGGATTTAGCACCAATAGTTGTTCTACCTGAAGATGTACGTTGTGTTAACCATAGGATCGGCGTATCATGAAGAGATTTTAGTACATTATTACTACGCCATTCAGCCATCATTTTTTCTGCTTGAGAAAATCCCCATGCGGCAAGGGGATTCATGAGAAAAATTGAAAATAATCCAAAAAGAAAAGCTCCAAAACAAGCAGGCATAAGGAATTGCCATGCAGAAACACCGATTGAGCGCGTAACAACAAGTTCAAGTTTTCGATTAAGTGAGATCAGCATTACCATTGCAGAAAAGAGGGCAATAAAGGGAATGAGTTGTTGCATGATAAAAGGGATGCGTAAAACAGAGATTAAAAAGGCGTCTTTTGCCGTATAATGTGGAAGGTTGGATAATCGGCCAGAAGTTTCCGTAAAATCAATTAAAAGAGCAAGAATCAAAATTCCCCAAAAAAAGTAACAGGTTATTTTAATATAACGTATAAAAAAATATCGTCCAAGCGTTTTACCAATCATGAAACTTCATCCGAGGGATATTGAGATTTTCGCTGTTCAAATTTATTGACCAATCTTTGAAAAGCTGTTTGGATAATGTCATTAAGTTTTGTTGGGATACCAATTTGATGATTTGTTAAGAGCATGAAGAAAATACTCACCCCCACAGCTATAGGGGTAATATAAAGGAGAGGAACATATGCGAGATCACTCTTTGCTTTTTCAGCAAAAAAATATCCTATCCAATACACCAGTAAAGAGAAGGCAAGTGCAGAAAAGTTTACTGAATTCCCTGCTTGTCTATATGAACGTGTATTTCCAGCGGCTGCTAATGCAATTAATGAAAAAACAATTGGATAGAGCCATTCTGTGATTCTGCGATGAAACTCAGCTTTATAGTGGAGAGGTTTTCGCTGATAGTAGGGATCCTTTGGATCAGGGGCTAGTAAATAAGAAAGTGGACGGTCTTTGGGATAAAGTGTGGGTGTTTTATCATTGGGGATGAATTCGCTTAAGCTAAAAGTATAGGAGCTGAATTGAACGATTGAAATGCTGTCATTTTGACGATTTATTCTTTCTATTTCGCCGTTATTGAGGACTAAAAAATTGCCATTTTTATTGCTTACAACTGAGGCAGTTGTTGCATAATAAAGAAGATCAGTTTTAGGATCACGCTGGTCGGCAATGAAAAGGCGATTAAGCGTTCCATTTGAGTCGCGTTCACCAATTTCTATGTAAAGGTTATTAGCGAGTTTTTGGAAGCTGCCTTCACTAATGAAAAGGTTAATAAGATCAAAATGAGCGCTTGCTAGCATTTGCCGCATGTTCAAACGTGCTTGAGGAACAATAAAATTGGCGATAGAAAAGGAAGCACAGGAAGCGAGAATAGCAAGAAGAAGAATTGGTTTCCAAACAGTGCTTTTGGGAAATCCAGAAGCACTAATGATTGCGAGTTCAGAGTCTTTATTCATTGCTGAAAGTGTGAACGTAATTGCAATGACTAATGCAAATGGAATGACAAGAAAAACAACAGAAGGAATCAATGAGAGTGAAAATTGTAAGACTGTTAAGAGTGTTTGTCTACTTGTTGTGAGAAAGTTTATCCTTGCAAGAATTTGCACTGTCCAACTGATACTGATTGCTGCAATCATGACAGCGCTAAACAGAACGAGAACACGTTTTAAGATGTAGAACTCAATAATACGCATAAATTGGATAACATCCTCGGTCTTTAACTAAAAAGTAGGTATTCTACACTGCTTTGAATTAAAAATATAATCAAACTTAAAAAAAAGATTTTATATCTATTGCACATTTTTATAAATAAAGCGTGTAGAGTTTTGCTCACTTTAATTGACTCTATCATAGATTTTATTTCCAATGGGAGTCTATAGAGAAGCTAAAAAACGAACTTCAATAGTTTTTTATTAACGTAGAAAATGACAAGAGATCTTTTTTCTAGCTTTAATACAACTGAAGAAAGGGAATATATACAATGAAAAAAAGAGAAATTATTGTATTTTGACCATTTTTTGTCTTGGAGATGATCGAAGCTTCTTTAAAGAGATATTGATTTTTTATAAAAAGTGATGAGGCTCGAGAGAGTGGATATTCTGTTCTATCATTTAACGCAGTCAACGCTGGGGGATATTTTGCCAACACTTGTGGAGCGTGCACAGTCTCGTTTTGGTAAAGTGACAATACAATGTGTGAGTAAAGAGCAACGTGATGCTATAGATATGCGTTTATGGGTTTATGCTAGTGAAGCATTTATTGGACATGGAACTGAATGTGATCAATATGCAAGCTTTCAGCCCGTATTTCTTACCACAGGGCAGGAAAATCCAAATGATTCAAAGATACGTTTTCTTATAGAGGGAGCCGTTTGCTCGAATATTGATGTTTATCAACGGTTAGTTGTGATCTTTGAGGGGCAAAGCGATGAACAGTTGGATATTGCACGTACACAGTGGAAAAAATATAAAATGGAAAATCATAAGTTAACTTACTGGCAGCAGACTGAAGACCGCTGTTGGGAAAAAAAAGTTGATGTGTGACATCTCTGTCATTTTAATTTTTCTTCTTGAGGGGATAATGAATTCAGTATTTTCTGTTATGATTTTGTCTTTTGGCAATACTAAAGATGTAGACTACAATCAAAAAGGTTAAACGGTATGGTGGTGATCATTGATCGCATCTTAATTGTTGTATGGGCTGTCATGTTGGCCTTTTTTTGCGTTTCATGGTTAGGAACAACGCATATTCTGTCGAGAATATTTGCTGTCGCTTATGTTGGCAATATTGCCGATATCTTATTCTTTTTTCTGAGTGCACTGTTCGCGGTGATATTGTGGTGGAGATTACCTCAACCAATACCTTTGAAAATAAAACTGGCGGCATCTTTGCCGCCAGCGCTTATTTTTTTGCTTTTTACTTTGTTTTAATTGGATATTTCATCATCTTTAAAACCAACGAAACAAAGCAATGAGATAAATGAAGCGAGAAATAAGTAATAACCAACATAAGAAATATCAAAATGTTGCACCAAGTATTCTGCAATATAAGGAGCGAGAGAGCCTCCAATAATGCCGGATAAATTAAAAGTTACAGAAGCACCTGTGTACCGAATTTCTGTTGGGTATGGTGAAGCCAAAACAGCACCAAGTGGACTGTATATCATTCCCATGATCGATAAGCCAATGATAGACATTACAAAAACCCCTATAATTCCAGAGCTTAAAAAATAAGGAATTGCAAAAGAATAGAATCCTGTAATTATTGTGATCCATATCATCAAAGTTCTACGTCTAATACGATCAGCGAGTATTCCAGTCAGAACAGTAAAAATACCACAGAAAATAGCACCAACGATTTCTACTTGAAGAGCCTGATAAAATGACAATTGCAAATAGTTTGTTGTATAGCTTAGCAAATAGGCGCTCACCAAATAAAAGAGAACGAATGTTGCCATACCACAAAATGTGCCAAGAAAGAGAATCCGTGGATATTTGAAAAAGACATCTATTATGGGGGCTTTAACACGCTCTTTACGTTCAAGAGTTTTTTTGAATGCTGGTGTTTCGTTAATGGAAAGACGAACCCATAATCCTATGATCATAAGAACAACTGAACCGATAAAAGGAATGCGCCATCCCCATGCTACAAGCTCATTATGATCAAAAAAATGCAACAGACCTAAATAAACAATAACAGATAGGAACAAGCCCAACGGAACACCTAATTGAGGAAACATTGCATACCAGCCACGTTTTTCTGGTGGCGCATTTTCTGTTGCAAGTAAAACGGCTCCTCCCCATTCGCCTCCTAATCCCATGCCTTGCCCAATGCGGCATAGAGTTAAGAAGAAAGGTGCCCACCATCCTGCTGTTTCATAAGTAGGAAGAAAACCAATAATGACTGTTGATAGACCCATTGTAAGAAGAGCAGCAATAAGCGTTGCTTTTCTTCCTATTTTATCTCCAAAATGTCCAAAAACAATAGATCCAAAGGGGCGGGAAAAAAAAGCCGCTCCAAAGATTAGGAAAGACTGCAAAATTGCAAGTTGATCATTTTGCGCTGGAAAAAATACATGAGGAAATATAAGAGCTGCAGCAGTGGCAAAGACATAAAAATCAAAAAATTCAATTGTTGGACCAATAAGGCTTGCAAACAAAATATGAAGAGTAGAATTTTTTTTGCTTATATCTTGTATTTCTGAGTTTATAGACATGAATAGAATGTCCCTTTTAGTATATGACAAATCAAATTATGAAACTAATTCCTTACGCATTGTAAAGAAACCGAATCAGCTTCAATCTATTATTATTACGCTTCTCATTTATTAGAACAATGATTATGGTATGATGTGAGTGAATGATTTTACGTGTAGTTTTATCTAAATTGAACACAATAAAGGCGTTCTTTTAAAAGGATTTAGAAGATAAAAACATGCTTCAATAAACAATAAATGTATTCTTGTTAAGATCGTATTGTGGTTGCCTTTAAAATACAGGCATTATTTTAGTCTCTTTAAGAAATAATCTTATTTTTTAGATTGATATTGATGATTTCAAAAAGATTCAAAAATTTTTTAATGGATATAATCAAAACACTTTTTAAGTGTATCAAAAATCATTTTCATTCTTTGATTGTTTTTTTGAACACACATTCTAGCGTTTGATTAGTTAGCGCTTAGTACATTGAATGCTTCGTATATGATGATTTGTCATCTTGAACAATATCAGGTTGAGAAAGTGAGGCATCCTGTTTTTTCCGTGCACTTTTTTGAAATATGCGGATTTTTCCTTTCTAATCATGGAGTATGGATAATGAAATACAAATTGATGCTGAGTTTTGGGGCATTGATGACGAGTATTTTTCTCGTAAAAATTGTAAGTGCTGAGGAAATTAATGCTCAAAGAGAGAGAGCATTAACATCAGTAAACATAAGTGAACACCTAGAAAAAACAGCAAAATTTTTATCAAAAGTGAAGGGATTAAAAGCAAAGGGAGAAAGCGCGAAGAGTATACAAAATGCACAGAGAACAAAAGAAAATGTGTTGTTTGAAGAAGGGGGAAGAAAAAGAGAAGATCTTTTTTTCAAACTACTAACAAATTCAATAATCAGTGATTTTACTGCTGTTTTTATTACGGACCATGATTCTGAGGAAACTGGTAAAAAAGTCAAGAGCTTCAACTATAAGGATGCAGGGTATTCCATGAATAATACGGTTCGGGATGGTGGGAGGCTCTATATTGGTGAAGCGAGTGTTAGTCGGGACACGATAATTGAAAATAAGGGTATTGAGTTTGTCAAAAATTTGAGCAATTCAGAATATGCCATTGTTAAAAAAGGTGGAGAACAAATTGTTACAAGTGGTGCAAATGCTGAAGGAGCTAAAATCTATGGTGGTAAGCAGGTTGTTGTTGGTAAGGGAATTTTTGAAGATGGTCTTAGAGAAAGCAGTGCTTATTATACTGAAATATATAGTGAAGGTGGCTCGCCAGGACTGCAGAATATATATGATGGTGGGATAGTTTTTGATACAAAAATTATGAAAGGAGGGATACAGAATGTTAATGGTAGAGAGAG